>CAYTJB010000021.1:0-2430 GCA_964437995.1 uncultured Bacteroides sp.
AAGTTTATTGTTTTATCCATTTCCAATTGATAGTGCTTATGGTAAAGTTGATTCTGTTAATATAACAATGGTAAGTGATTCCTCAAATGCCATTCAAAATATTAGTCAATCAGGTGCTTTTTTTGTTGTAAAAATCAAACCTTACGGAAGCAATAAATTTAATATTTCTTACCGACAAAAATTATTAGGCAAAAAAGCTGAATATATATTGCTAACTACCAAGCAATGGGGAAAACCGTTTGAACAAGTAAATTATAAATTGATAACTCATAACAATATTCAGGTACAATCCTTGTCGTACCCAGCAGATTCAAACTATTCGGCAAATAAAGAAGAGATTTATTTTTGGCACAAGAAAAATTTTATGCCAGATAAAAATATGATTATTGTGTTTAGTACCAATTAGTCTTTCAACAACTTATAAATTTTAAGACAATTTTAACTCAAAAAATTTTGCAAACTATCCATAAACTTTTTTGGCTCATCAGCTTGTACCCAGTGCCCTGCATTTGGTATAGTTTTTAAAATTGCCTGCGGAAAGTTTTTTCGCAATTGTATAAAATCTTCATCCAAAATATAATCAGATTGTTCGCCTCTAATAAACAAACTTGGTTTATTAAACTGTTGGGGTGATTGTATTTCTTCAAAAATCGCATCAATATTGTTAAAAATTGCATTCAAGTTTAATCGCCACGACAAGGTTTTGTGTTCTATCCAATATAAGTTTTTCATAATAAACATTCTAATTCGTTGGTCGTGTATAGTTTTATCAAGACAATTTTCCACTTCTTCACGTGAACGTACTTTTGTAAAATCAATTTTTAACATGGCATAAATAAGTTGATAGTGGAAATCGTTCAACTTATATTGTCGCATACTCATGTCAATAACAATGAGTTTTGATACCAAATCAGGATTATCAAGTGTAAATTTCATAGCAACTTTCCCACCCATAGAATGTCCCATTATAATTGGATTTTCTATTTTGTGTGTTTCAATAAATTCGCCAATATCTTCAGCCATTACATTGTAATTAAAGAAATTACTATGCCCAGATTGCCCGTGATTACGCATATCGGGAATATAAACTTTAAAATTGTCAGCCAATAGCTTTGCGTGTGTATGCCAATTGTCGGACATACCATACAAACCATGAAGAATAATTAATGGTTGTCCTTTGCCGTAAGTTCTAAAGAATAATTGCATACCGCAAAAATAATATTTTTAAATTAATTAAAATTCAAAACAGTTCCCAAGTAGTTACATTTTTTTTTACTTTTGTACACTTAAAATAAATCCTTTGAAAAAAGAATCATTTTCTATAAATCAATAATTGTAAAATATTTACAATTATAAAACTTTTATAAAAATAAATAAAATGGACAATAAAGACGCAAAATTATTTTCAGAATTTAATCCTATAAGTACTCAAGAATGGGAAACTGTGATTAATGCCGATTTAAAAGGTGCTGATTATGAAAAGAAATTGGTTTGGCAAACATTAGAAGGCATTAAAGTAAAACCTTATTATCGTGCCGAAGATTTAGAAAATCTATCATACCTGAAAGCCAATCCAAGCGAAACACCTTATATTAGAGGAAATAAAACCAATAATAATTGCTGGGATATTCGTCAGGATGTTAAAACCAACGATATTGCAAAAGCCAATAAAATTGCTTTAGATGCCATAAAAAAAGGTGCAACTTCTTTAGGTTTGAAAGTAAAAGAAGTTAAAACTGCTGCCGATATGGCTAATTTATTGAAAGGAATTGATGTTACAAAAGTGAAAATCAATTTTATTTCATCTCGCTCTTATTCTCAAACATTAGACTTGTTTTTAGCGTTTTTAAAAGCTAATAATATTGACTGTAAAAAAGTTTGGGGATCAATTAACTTTGACCCATTTAGTTATTTATTGTTACATGGCGATTTGTACACTACGTTTGAAAATAATTTAACCGAAGCTGAATATTTGCTGAATTTATGCGAAAAATCATTGCCAAATTTTAAAGTTATTACTGTAAATGGTCATTTATTCCACAATGCAGGAGCTTCTATTGTTCAAGAATTAGCATTTACTTTAGCTTCGGCTAATGATTATTTGTATAATTTGATTAATAAAGGAAACAATGTTGATAAGCTAACTCCAAATTTTGTTTTCTCATTTGCTGTTGGTTCTAATTATTTTATGGAAATTGCTAAAATTAGAGTAGCACGCTTGTTGTGGGCAAAAATAGTGGAACAATACAAGCCTACTCGCAAAGAATCAATGAAAGTTTTTATACATAATACTACTTCGATGTGGAACAAAACAGTTTACGATCCTTATGTAAATATGTTACGTACTACTACCGAAGCTATGTCGGCAGCTATTGGCGGAGCTGATTCTATTACAGTTCTTCCTTTTGATGAGCCATTTAAAGAAACAGA
>CAYTJB010000021.1:2440-3325 GCA_964437995.1 uncultured Bacteroides sp.
ACAGACGATTTTTCGACACGCATTGCTCGTAATCAACAAATTATATTAAAAGAAGAATCTTATTTAGATAAAATTGTAGATCCATCAGCGGGTTCGTATTATATCGAAAACTTAACCAATTCTATTGCAAGTTTTGCGTGGGATTTGTTTAAAAAAGTAGAAGAAAAAGGTGGTTTTGCCGAAGCCGTAAAAGCTGAATTTATTCAAACAGAAATAGAAAAAACTGCTCAAATTCGCGATGCAGAATTGTCGAGCCGTAAAACTACCATTTTAGGAACTAATCAATATCCAAATCTTACCGAAACAATGTTCGAAAAAATTCAGGAAATTGATGAAGAAATTACCGAAAAACCTTCTAAATACAAAAAAATTAACATATATCGTGGGGCTGAGTCTTTCGAGGAACTTCGTTTAGCTACCGAAATATATGTAAAAGAAGGCAATAAAAAACCTTCTGTATTCTTATTAACTTATGGTAATCTTGCCATGCGTAAAGCCAGAGCTACTTTTGCTACTAATTTCTTTGGGTGTGCCGGCTACGAAATTATTGATAATAATGGTTTTAAAACAGCTGAAGAGGGTATAAAAGCTGCTCTTGCTTCAAAAGCAGAAATCGTTGTAATTTGTAGTTCAGATGAAGAATATATAGAAATACTTCCTGTAATTACTTCAACTATCAAGGCAAGCAATGCCGATATTAATATCACGGTAGCAGGTTATCCAAAAGAACAAATTGAAGAATTTAAAACCTTAGGTGTTGATGAGTTCATTCATGTAAAATCTAATGTAATTAATACCTTAAAAGCCTATCAAGAGTTTTTAGGCGTAATGTAATTATTTGGCAATTTATTAATACTGAGATTGCTTAATTTTGTATTTAGTTTT
>CAYTJB010000021.1:3335-8031 GCA_964437995.1 uncultured Bacteroides sp.
CAAAAACTTTTGTTTTTATCGGTTCATTATTCCTTAATAAATTTGTAGGTTTGCAATAAAAAAACAAATGTCGTATAACTTTGCCGATACACCTATTGAATATCTTAAAGGAGTTGGTCCTAAACGGGCTGAATTGCTCCGCAAAGAGTTGAATATACGCTGTTTTGGCGATTTGTTGCAATATTATCCCTTTCGTTACATTGATAGAAGCAAGTTTCAGAAAGCCAACGAAATTACCAGCGATTTGGTGTATGTGCAAATGAAAGGTAAAATTGTGGCTACCGAAACCGTTGGCAAAATGCGAGCCAGTCGTTTTATAGCTACGTTTCAGGACGAAACCGGCAGTATTGAATTGGTTTGGTTTCAAGGTGTAAAGTGGATTAAAGAAAAACTGAAATTGGGCGAAGAATACATTGTTTTCGGAAAACCATCACTTTTTAATAAAACTTACAATATTCTTCATCCTGATATTGAATCTGTTGCAGAAAATCAAAGCGAAATTACCGAAGGTTTGTACCCATTTTACAGTTCTTCGGAAAAACTTAAAGCATTAGGTTTTACCTCAAGAGGAATTAGCAAAATTACTAAAACGTTGGTAAGTACTGCTAAAAGTAGTATTCCCGAAACATTAACACCTGAAATTATTGATAAATTCCATTTTATTTCGAGAGAAGAAGCACTTATCAATATTCATTTTCCTGCCAATACCGAAATATTACAAAAAGCACAGTTGCGTATAAAGTTCGAAGAACTGTTTTATCTGCAATTAAGCCTGCTGATGATGAAGCAAATACGGCTTACTAAAACCGAAGGTCATCGCTTTAGCACAGTTGGCAATTATTTTAATACCTTTTACAACAAAAATCTTTCTTTTGAGCTTACCAATGCCCAAAAGCGAGTTATTAAAGAAATTCGCACCGATTTAGGCAGTGGCAAACAAATGAATCGCCTGTTACAAGGCGATGTAGGTAGTGGTAAAACATTGGTAGCCATGATGTGCATGCTAATTGCTATTGATAATAACTACCAGTCTTGCTTAATGGTTCCTACCGAAATATTGGCAAACCAACATTTTGAAACCATTAGCCGTATGCTCGATGGATTAGGTATTACCGTTGAACTCCTTACCGGTTCTACCAAAAAAGCGAAACGCAAATTGATTGACGAAGGCTTACAATCATCTAACATACATATTTTAATTGGCACACATGCTTTAATTGAAGATACTGTGCAATTTGCCAATTTAGGCTTGGTAATTATTGATGAACAACACCGTTTTGGCGTTGAGCAACGTTCCAAGCTATGGGAAAAGAATACAAAACAACCGCATATTTTGGTAATGACGGCAACGCCCATTCCGCGAACCTTAGCAATGACGCTTTATGGCGACTTAGATTATTCTGCTATTGACGAAATGCCACCAGGCAGAAAATCCGTTAAAACTTATCATTATTTTGATTCAGCAAGGTTGAAAGTTTTTAGTTTTATAAAACAACAAGTAACTGCCGGAAGACAAGTTTATGTTGTTTATCCGCTTATTAACGAATCGGAAACATTAGATTTAAAAGATTTAATGGATGGTTACAATAGCATTACCCGCGAATTTCCTCTTCCTGAATATGCTGTAAGTATTGTACACGGGCAAATGAAAGCTGCTGATAAAGATTTTGAAATGCAACGATTTGTAAAAGGCGAAACCCAAATTATGGTTTCCACTACCGTAATTGAAGTAGGCGTAGATGTTGCCAATGCTTCTGTTATGATAATTGAAAATGCTGAGCGTTTTGGTTTATCGCAATTGCACCAGCTTAGAGGCAGGGTTGGGCGTGGTGCCGAACAATCTTACTGTATATTAATGACGGGCAATAAACTAACTGCCGATGGCAAAAAACGTATTGAAACCATGGTAAGAACTACCGATGGTTTTGAAATTGCCGAAGCCGATTTAAAACTCCGTGGTCCCGGCGATATGCAAGGCACCCAACAAAGCGGCATGCTCGACCTGCATTTGGCAGACATTGTAAAAGATGAAAAACTGATAAAACATGCCCGCAATTTGGCAATAGACCTATTAAAAGGAGACCCTTTGCTTACCGCTGCCAAAAACCAAAAGCTTACAGAGCAACTCCAACGAATGAAAAAAGTAAGAGGTAGTTGGGAAAAAATAAGTTAGTGGAAACGTTGTTTTTAAAACCTGACAGAATTAAAACCAATAAGTATGATTTTTTGAGATTCCTCGCTATCACTACTATTGATGTATTTCATAAATAATTGATTATCATCTAAATAACTTGCAAATATTACTATCGTATTTTTTATTTTTCTCATACTTTTTTTTCAAGAAAAAAGTATGAGAAAATTCAAGACTGCAAATAATCCCGAAGTTTCGGGACTACGCCTTTAAAAATGCTACGCAATACTATGAAAAGCGAAATGCAATTATTTAATTTATTATCAATATTTTAAATTGTTATTATCGAAAATATTTTTTCTATATTACTCATTGACAGATAGAAAAAATTAGCATTTTTTAACACACAATTGATTTATTTTTACTAAATTTACCAATTCAAAATATGCTTTTGCAACGTTGAATATTATTAAAATTATCTGTAATTATGGAAAATAGTAAAATTAAAGTTTTATTAGCAGAAGATGATCCTAATCTTGGTAATTTGCTAAAGACTTATTTGGAAGCCAAAGGATTTCCCACACAATTATGTATCAATGGGCAAATTGCTTTTGATGTGTTCAAAACAAATGATTTTAATTTTTGCATTGTTGATGTGATGATGCCTATCAAAGATGGTTTTAGTTTGGTAAAAGACATTCGTAAGCTCGATAAAAAAGTGCCAATTATGTTTTTAACTGCAAAAAACATGCAGGAAGATAAATTAAAAGGCTTTCAAATAGGTGCTGATGATTATATTACCAAGCCTTTTAGCATGGAGGAATTATTAATGCGAATGGAAGCAATTTTGCGCCGTACACAAGAAGCCGAAAAGCAAAATCCTGTTGACAATTTCTACACCATAGGAAAATACTATTTTGACTACAATCGCCAAATTTTAACTTTTGAAGGAAAAGAACAAAAATTAACCTCCAAAGAAACTGAACTGCTAATGGTACTTTGCCAAAGTGCCAACGAAGTTGTTGACAGAAGCGTTGCTTTAAATAAAATTTGGAAAGATGATAGCTATTTCAATGCCAGAAGTATGGATGTTTATATTACAAAACTCAGAAAATATTTAAAAGAAGACCCTGAAATTGAATTACTAAACGTTCACGGAGTTGGTTTTAAATTGCTGATGAATAGATAAACAAGTAAAAAGGTTAAAGTAAAAAGTAAAAATCTATGAATTAAAATCGGTAATAATCTGTTCTATCAGTGTCATCTGTGTTCTATAAAAAATGACAAATATATTCTAAATTTATAAACTTTAAGAACTCTTTTTACTTCGTTTTTATCACAAATACTGTACGGCGGTTTTTGGCACGATTTTCATCATTAATATTTGGAACTACGGGTTTTGTTTCTCCATATCCTTTAAAGCTAAGGCGTGAAGTCATAATCCCTTTTTCTATCAAGTATTGATATACTGAATTTGCTCTGTTTTCAGATAATATCAAATTGTCTTTATCATTGCCAATATCATCAGTATAACCTTGTATTTCAATAGTAACTTTGGGGTGTTCTTTTAAAAATTCAATAAATCCATCAATAATGTTTTTAGATTCTTCTACCAAAACATAAGAATTTGTGGCAAAATTGATGTCTTTTAGCTGGTACGAAGCACCTACTTCAATAGATTTTATCTGAATATCAACTTTGGCAGGCTGTAGAAATGTTTCGTCTTTGGTGGATATATATTTCGACTCGTAAGCGTAATCATCTTTTTTAATGGTTAATATATAGTCGTTTTTAAATGGAAACACAGCTACATATTTTCCTGTTAAAGTATCCACAGGAATTTCGGTAATTTGCTTTGTTTTAATATTCTTTAGTTCAATGCGAGCAGTAATAGGCTCATTGGTTTTTTCGTCTTTTAATTCGCCTTTTATAAATCCAACTTTTTCGGGACGTGCACCTTCGTACAAATCGAAATAAAATATATCCCAACCACCAACACCTTTTATTTGATTAGATGCAAAATACCCAAACCGCCCATCGGTACTCACAAAAAAACCAGCATCATCATAAATTGAATTAATCGGATAGCCTATATTTTTAGGCTCTTTCCATTTGTTTTCTGTACCTAATTTTATAAAGAAAATATCGAACCCACCCAAGCCTTGCCATCCGTCAGAAGCAAAGTATAAGGTTTGACTGTCGGTATGGATAAATGGAGATTTTTCGTTGCCAGCAGTATTGATAGTGGGTCCCATATTTATTGGAACTGACCATTCTCCATTAGCACCTTTTAACGTTTTATATATATCATAACCACCATATCCGCCCGAACGGTCGCTTACAAAGTACAATACTTTGCCATCAGATGATATTGACGGTTGCGATTCCCAATTTTTTGGTGAATTTACATTTTTTCCTAAATTCTTTATTTTATTCCATTGATTATTGCCTACGTTTTCGGAATAGCAAATATCGCAATTGTAGTAATTTCCGCCATCGGTGTATTTGCAAATAGTGTAAATGAGCAATTTATTATCAATAGTAAAGGTAGCTCCACCTTCATTT
>CAYTJB010000021.1:8041-16678 GCA_964437995.1 uncultured Bacteroides sp.
AAATTAAAAGGTTCGGGCATTTCTTCTCCTATATTAAAAACACCATTGCGCCGTTCGCTTTCCATAAATTTTTCTTTGTATTTTTTATCTGAAGTTTTCCATGGTGTAATTTCCTCTGGTAATTCGGTACGCCGTGTATAATAACAAAATTCGTTATCAGGAGTAATAATAGGTAAATATTCGTCCAAATTTGTACTAACACCTTCCATTGGTTTGGGATTAAAAGGTACTGGATTTTTAAACATTTTATCATAAAACTTAGCATATTGCTGCATTTGCTCTGCTCGTTTGTAGTCTTCGTCAGATTTTATTTTATCAACATCTTTCAAAAATTTGGTAAGGTAAATAGCTGCAGTATCATATTTTTCGTTGCCGTAATAAATGTCGCCTATATAATAATAGGTATAAACATCGTAATCGGGACAAATTCCTATTACTTTATAAAATAAGGTTCAACGTAATCGGGTTCTATTGCTGTAATATCTTTTAATATTTTAATAGCTTCATTGTATCGAAAAGCACGGTATTCGTCAACAGCTTTTTCAAACATGCGATTTACTTTCTTATTGTCTGTTTTGCCACAATCAGCTACTTCCTGCTCTTGAGCAAATAGTGTTGTAAAATGAAGTATTAAAAAAAGAAGAAGTATTTTTTTTATCATTGCTTTTGATTTGTAAAGATTATAAAGTTAAAGTAAATTGAAGCCTTCTTTGTGATGCTACAATTTGATAAATAAAAGGAATTAATTAATAATTCATCACTCATAATTCATAATTATTAAACAAATCTACATGCTTTTTTTGAGCTTACACAGAACCTTGTAATTATTTACTTACAATTTAATGTTCATTTCTTAAAAAAAATCAAATTTGGAAGTTATAGCTGAGCAAAGAAACCGATAAAGATAAATAATGGCAATATTTTTCAATACTTAATAAAAAAGACGGAACGCAGATGACGCGGATACCTAAAGGTAAACGCAGATAAAAACGGATTTAAACTAAAAACATTAAAAAATCCGCGTTTATCAGCGTTTTCGGAACGAATCCGTTTTAACAGCATTCTATTAAAATACAAAATCAAAATTTGTTTTACTGTAAATAATTCAATACTTCAATAGTAGTGATAGCGAGGAATCTCAAAAAATCAAAGTATTCAAATTTAATAAAATGAGATGCTTCCTACGTCAGCATGACAAAAGAGAGATTTGACAAAACAAAACAGACACCAAATATTAAAAGCATACGTTTTCTTTCTGACACTAATTACACCTGTTTAATAAATAAATTAAAAAAAATAAACATTTTTTTGAAAAATAACAAAATTATGTAGTATATTTGCAAAGAGTTTTTTATTAAAACTAACTAAATTTGGGCAATTTATACGTTTTTTTAAAGAATTTACTTATTTTATAACATTAAAAATTATTTGCTTTGGCTTGTATTAGAGCTATTTGCTCATTTTTTTTGCATTAAATAGGTTTTTGTTATTCAAACTTAAATTATGTATAAATTTAAAAACAATTATCATGAAATTACACAACAAATCTTCCCCTTTTTTAAAACAATTCACTTTTTTACACAATTTAAATAAAATAAATACTATTAATTATTAATAAACATTTACAAACTATGAAAAAATCATTTACAAATTTAGTCTTGAGGAAAATGATACAACCTTTGGTTTTTCTTTTCTTCTTTCTTGCATTGGTAATCAATGTAAACGCTCAAGTCATTAGTAGCAATACTATTACGGCACCTACACCTGCTACTTCTTGCGGTGCATTTGATCCAAATGCTATTACTGGAGCCGTAGCTACACAATCAGGTGGTACTAATTGCGGAACTGTTTCTTATAAATGGCAATCAGCTTCCGATGCTGCTTTTACAGCAGACCTTACAGATGTTGGTACTTCTCAGGATTATAATCCACCATCAACTTCTGCAACTACTTATTTCCGTCGTATAGCTTCTTTTACTTGCGACCCTTCTAGTACAGTTTATAGTGACACTAGCAGTACTGTAACAATAACAGTTAATGCTTTACCTTCAGTATCAGCAATAGCAGATGGTGCATCTACTGTTTGTGTTAATGCAGAAACTCCAGCTTTTACAAATGCAACAGCAGGAGGAACTTGGTCAATTGTAGCTGGTACAGGCACAGCAAGTATTACAGCAGGCGGTGTAGTAACAGGCTTAACAGCCGGTACAGTTACCGTTACATATACCACAGCAGCAGATGGCAATGGTTGTATTAATTCAACAACAGCATCTTTAACAGTTAATGCTATCCCCTCTGCCCCAACAGGCACTACACCACAAACACTTTGTGCTGCAAACGTAACTGTAGCTAGCTTAACAGCAACAGGAACTGCTATTCAATGGTATGCAGATGCAAGTGGAGGAACAGCATTAGCTACTTCTACTCTTTTAGCAGATACCAATTATTATTATGCAACTCAGACTGTAAACGGTTGCGAAAGCTCAAACAGATTTCAGGTAAGAGTTAAAGCATTACCAACAAGACCTGTTATTTCAGGAAACACTGTGGTATGTTTGAACGATGTAACAATTTATACAACACCTATCGTAGTAAACGGATCGGCTTATAATTATAACTGGAACGTAAGTAGTACTTCTGTTGGAAATATTACAAATGCTGGTACAGATGGTGGTAATTCTTTTGCTTCTATTAAATGGATATCAATACCTACAGGAACAGCTTATTGTAAAGTTACAGCAATAAATTCTTGCGGTTCAACAGCATCTCTTAATTATACTGTTACTATAAATCCTCTTCCACAAGCTCAAACACTAAATCCAACGGCTCAATATTATTGTCATAATACTTCAGGTGCAACACTTACCCTTAATGGTTCTCAAACTGGAATAAAATACTTTTTAAAAAGAGTATCAGATGGAGAAATTGTAACTCCCTCTGGAGTAGCTGGTACAGGTAGTGCCATCACATTCACAGATATTCAGGTACAAAACAATTCAAATACTGCTATAGATTCTACTCAATACTATGTAACTGCCGAAAGTAATGCTGCAGCATGTGTTGAAGACATGACAGGTACTGTATGGGTTTACAAATATGCGTTGGTAACACCAGGTACTATTGGAACAGCTCAATCTATTTGTTACAATGTTACACCAACAGCTCTTACTAATTTAACTTTACCAACAGGTGGTAACGGTACTTTCCAGTATCAATGGCAATCATCATTAGACAATACAAATTGGGGTGATATTTCTGGTGCTACAAGTGCAGGGTATGCTCCTGGAGCACTTAACGATACAACTTATTATCGTAGAGCAACTTACAATAATTGTATAGAATATTACTATACACCTTCTGTTAAAATAACTGTAAATCCTCAGATTATTACAGGCATTACTAAAATTGATGCTTCTTGCAATGGAGCAACTGATGGTTCTGCTGATTTAACTGTAAGCGGTGGAAAACCAGGTTTTACTTATTCATGGACTAATGGTGGTGGTACATCACAAGATTTAAGCGGAAAAGCTGCCGGAACTTATGTTGTTACAGTAACCGATGCTGCTTCTTGTACTACTACCAATTCTGTTACTATTACAGAACCAGTTGTTTTATCAGCTTCTGTAGCTAAAACAGATGTTACTTGTAATGGTGCTAACAATGGAACAATTACTGTTAGTTCTCCAGCAGGTGGCTATGGTACTTATGAATACAGACTTGATTTAGGTACATGGCAATCGAGCGGTAGTTTTACTGATTTAGCACCAGCTACCTACAGTGTACAAATTCGTGATGCTGCTCATATTACTTGTGTTATTACTTTAGGAAACCAAATTATAAACGAACCTGTTGTTTTATCTGCTACTGTAGCTAAAACAGATGTTACTTGTTATAATTCGAGCAATGGAACAATTACTGTAACTTCTCCAGCAGGAGGACACGGTAGCTATAAATACAGACTTGATGCCGGAACTTGGCAATCGAGTGGTAGTTTTACTGGTTTAGCACCAGCTACCTATAGCGTACAAATTCAAGATTCTGCTTATCCTACTTGTATTATTACTTTAGGTTCGCAAACAATTACTCAACCAGATGCTATTGGTGCCACTGTTAACAGTGCTGACGTTACTTGTAATGGTTTGGGTAATGGAACTATTACATTGAGTGCTCCTTTTGGCGGTTCTGGTTCTTATGAATACAGTATAAACGGTATTATTTGGCAATCGAGTGGTAGTTTTATAGGCTTAACACCAGCAACTTACTCAGTTTTTATTCGCGATTCATTGGTTACAGCTTGTGCTATTTCTTTAGGATCAAAAAGTATTTTGGAACCAGTTGTTTTAGGAGCTTCTATTGTTGGAACTGATGTTACTTGTTTTGGACTTTCTACAGGTGCTGCTGACTTAACTCCTACTGGTGGTAATGGTGGAAACACATTCTTATGGAGCAATGCTGCTGTAACAGAAGATTTAACAGGTCTTGCTGCGGGAACTTATACTGTTACAGTTACTGATACTAAAGGTTGTACTGCAACTGCTGGTGTTATAATTGGAGAACCAAATCTATTGATTATTCCTGGTTATACAGCAGATAGCGTAAGAAATGTTTCTTGTCGTGGAGGTAATGATGGAGCTGTTTATATAACTCCTATTGGTGGTAATGGTGGAAACACATTCTTATGGTCGCCTGGTGGTGGAAAAACAGAAGATACAACAGGTCTTGTAGCAGGCACTTATAGCGTTATGGTTACTGATAGTAAAGGTTGTTGGGCAACTGCATCAGCTATAGTTACTCAACCAGCTGCTGCGTTATCAGCTTCTATTATTGGAACAGATCTTAGTTGTAATGGCGATAATACAGGTGCAGCTAACCTAACCGTATTAGGAGGAACTTCTCCTTATTATTATGCATGGACAGGACCTTCTTCTTATACTGCTACAACAGAAGATTTAACTGGTCGTGCTACTGGAACTTATAGTGTTATAGTAACCGATGCCAAAGGTTGTACTACCTCTGCGGGTGTTACACTTAACCAACCTAATGTTTTAAATGCTTCTATTGCAGGAACTAATATTAACTGTTATGGAGGAAGTACTGGTGTAGCTAATTTAACTGTTACTGGAGGAACAACAAATTACACTTATAGTTGGACAAAATCTCCATCTGCTACTGTTATTGGTACAACTGAAGATTTAAGCGGTCTTACAATTGGAACTTATAATGTTACAGTAACCGATGCACATAGTTGTACTGCTACTGCTACTGTTACTATTACCCAACTTAATGCTTTATCAGCTACTACAGCTAAAACCAATGTTACTTGTAATGGTTTTGATAATGGAACAATAACCATTAGCAATCCACAAGGTGGTTCTGGTTCTTATGAGTATACTATAAATGGTAGTTCATGGAGCACAACAGTTTCTTATACAGGTTTAGCACCTGCTAATTATAATGCTATTTATATTCGTGATGCTGCTAATCCAACTTGTATAGTAAGTTTGACTTCGCAAAACATCACACAACCTGCTGTTTTAGATATTCCAACTGCATCTATTACACATATAAATTGCTTCGGTTATAATACCGGTGCCATTGATATTAATGTAACAGGCGGAACAACTCCTTATACATATTCATGGTCTAATGGTTCAACAACACAAGACTTAACTGGTCTTGCTGCAGGAACTTATACAATTACTGTTACCGATCTTAATCTTTGTACAGCTGTAAGAACTTTAACTGTTAATGATGCTGCTTCATGGCAACCAATAGTTGATGTAGTAAATGAAACTGATAATTTTACTACAGCTTGCCAAAATACTTCTATTGATTATCATGTAACAAATGGTGCTACTGGAAGTACTTTTGAGTGGATTGTAACAGGCGGAACTGTAACAGCAGGAGCTAATACAGACCACGTTACTATACTTTGGGGAAATGGACCTATTGGTACAATGAAAGTAATAGAAACAAGAACTGGCGGATGCGATCAAACTTCGGTTGAATATCAAGTTACAATACTTGCAACACCAACTCCTGTAATTACAGGTTTAACTACAGTAAGCATAAATCAAACAGCTGTTGCTTACACAACACCTTATAATGCAGGTCATTTATATACATGGGTTGTAAATGGTGGTGTTATAACAGATGGAATAGGAACAGATAGTATTACCGTAACTTGGGGTGCTACTGCTGGTACAGGAACTGTTTCAGTAACTGAAACCAATACATTAGGATGTAGTGGTACAACTACTATAAATGTTACTATTCAAAACATTGGTTACTCTGTATCAGGTTATGTTACGTACAATAATGACCCATATTTTACACCACTTAATGGAGTTACTGTTAACTTAATGAATAATGGTACAGTTCTTGCAACTACTACTACAGGGCCTAACTTTGGAAGTGGTATCGGCGAATTGGGTTATTATTCATTCGATAATGTTCCTAATGGAAATTATACTATAAACGCAACTTATAATGGAACTTTTGGTGGAAATAATGCTACCGATGCTTTAATTGTTCAATTAAATGCAATAGGTTCTTATCCACTTACAGGAATAAATGCTACTGTTGCTGATGTTAATGCAAGCACAACTATTACAGCTTTAGATGCATTATACATTAAATTAAGAACCGTTGGAAGCATTAGCACATATCCTGCAGGCAACTGGAAATTTGAAACACCTGCTATTACAATAGCTGAAGCTAATGGAACAGTAAGTTTCAAAGGACTTTGTGTAGGCGATGTTAACGCATCATACATTCCTCTATCAGGATCAAAAGCAACCGAATCTTATTTATCAACAATTGCTGATAATACCATTTCAATAGAAAAAGGAAAATCATTTAACTACAACATTAAATCAGACGCTATCTCTAATTTAGGAGCTATGACCTTAATGATGAAATACAATGAAAACCTATTTGAAATTGAAAACGTAAATTCAATGTTGAATGGCTTTAAATATGAAGTTAAAAACGGAGAAGTTTCTATTGCATGGTCTGATATGATGGGCAACTCATTGAAAAATGAAGGTTCTCTTGTTAGCTTTACATTAAAAGCTAAAGAAACATTAGCAAGCGAAACCGAAGTTTTCTCAGTATTAAGTTCAACCGAATTTGCTGATGTTACAGCGAATATTATTAACAATGTTAACCTAAAATTAGCAAAAGTAATAACTGCTAACCAAAACGGATTTAGTGTTAATAATTATCCAAATCCATTTAGCAATGAAACTAAGATTTTCTATACTATTCCAGAAAACAGTTCAGTTAAAATTACATTAACCAACATAGTAGGACAATCTATTGCAACCATTACTGAAGAAGTAAAAACTGCAGGTTCTTACAATGTTGAAATTAATGCTAATGAATTTAACTTGAAAAACGGTATCTATTTCTATAAAATAGAAGTTAAAGGTATCACTACTTCTTATGTTAGAACTAATAAATTAGTTTTAGAAAAGTAAATATTTTTCAACAAGACGGTAACTTTATGGTTGCCGTCTTGTTTCTACAAAAAATGAATTTATTAAAATACAAAACAATGTACAGATTTGATAATAAAAATAAATTTTCTGTTTTGAATTCAAAAAATTCATGTTCAACTCAATATATTGATTATACAGCAATTATTTATTTACCGTCTAATCAATTATGGTTAAAAAAAGTAGAATAAACAACTAATTTATAAAGCGATGATAAGAAAAACATATATAATAATAACAATGATGCTGATGTTTTTATCAGTATCGTTTGTGCAAGCCTCGAAAGATACGGGAGGCGGTGGTGGTCAGCCAACGGCATCAATAGGCACAGTAACGGCAAGTCCTGGTGAGAGCATTATAGTTCCCATCAATGTTACCAATTTCACAGGCATTGGATCTATCACATTTCATATTCGATATAACCCAAGCTTGATGAATTTTACCGGAATCTCAGGAGCACCAATTGGTTTTTATGCCAATACTACCGATTCAACTATTAGTATTTCTTTTACAGCACCTAATCCTCCAACTTATCCTAATTTTGCAGATGGATTATTACTTAATCTCAATTTTATCTATCTTGGAATGAGTTCAAGTTCGTTGAGTTTTTTGAATACTTCGGAAGTTACACAAGGATTAACCATTGTTTACCCAACCTATACATCTGGTGCGGTGAATGTTAATACTACCAATACTTGCAAAGCCACTTTACTTGGCACAATTGCAAGCACAGGTGGAAACGTTACAGTTCCCATTAAGTATGAAGGATTTGGAAGTAATGTGGGTGCTATCACACAAAAAATACAATACGATGCTACTGCATTAAGTTTTATTAATATTACATCTTCGGGTAGTTTAGTAGGAGCAACAGCCAGTGCCAGCAATGGTATTGTAACTGTTGTTTGGACTAATACATCGGGAGCAGATATTAATTGGGCTACTAATTTAATAAATCTAAATTTCCAATATACGGGTAATACTGCAACAAATGTTGAATTTTATCCGGGAAGTTTGATTACTACCAATGCTACAGCAAATGTGGCTGTTAGTTACTTTAATGGAACTATCACGCCAGGTATTACCACTGCAACTGCTTCACTTGGTTCGGTATCTGGTGTTACGCAAGGGCAGGATATAG
>CAYTJB010000021.1:16688-21282 GCA_964437995.1 uncultured Bacteroides sp.
TGTATTGTCATTGACAGTAGACAAAAAAATGCAAGAAATTCCATTAACTTTTGGTGGCTTAACTAACGGTACTCCAAATGGTGTTAGTGCTATTACTCTTGAAATACCTTATAATAACTCAATATTGGCTTACACCGGAGTTGCAGCAAATACAAATGCCGCTACAGTTAATAGTACAGGATCTGCAATAATTATTACTTGGACAAATCTAAATGCTCCCAATATCAACGGTGAGTTTTTAAAATTAAAGTTCAAATATATAGGTATTGGAAATGCTACTGTTAATTTTGGTGCAGGATGTTCGTTTACTACACTTTTAAGTGATTTTGTTCAAGTAGCATACACCAATGCGAATGTAACACCATTGGTTTCAACTACCAATAATGCTACTATTGGCTCTATACGCGCCAATCAAGGAGCAGAAGTGTTAGTCCCTATTACTTTTAGCGGATTGCCTGCTAATATGGGTTCTGCAAACTTAGTTTTGACTTATGATGCGAGCAAGCTTACTTATGTGGACGCTCAAAACAATTCTCATGTAGCTACTGTTGGTGCTACTGCTCCAAATATAATTACTATTGCATGGGCAAGTGCAAGTGCAACAGATATCAATGGAACATTTTTAAATTTGAAATTTATAAAAATTGCTCCTAATGGCGATTGTATTGCTAATATTAATTTTGCTTCAGGATGTGAGTTAACTGATATTTCAACTGCCATCGTGCATGCTAATTGGAACAATGGCGGAGTATTAGAAACCGTTGTACCTACAGCTATTGCTCAGAACATTAATGCTTATCTTGATGCTACTGGTAATGTTACCATCTTAGCCTCAGATGTAAATAATGGTTCTACCGATAATTGTGCTATTGATACGATTACTGTTTCTCCAAATACCTTTACGTGTGCAAATGTAGCAACTCCAGTTACAGTTACTTTAACCGTAACCGACGAAAGTGGCAATTTTGCAACTACTACTGCTACAGTAACAATACTTGATACTATTGCTCCTTTAGCTATTGCTCAGGATATTACCGTTGTACTTGATACCAATGGCAATGCATCTATTACAGCCACTCAAATTAACAATGGATCTACCGATAATTGTGGTATTGATACTATTACTGTTGCTCCAAGTACATTTAATTGTACAAATATTGGTGCAAATACAGTTACATTAACGGTAACTGATGAAAGTGGTAATGTTTCAACTGCAACTGCAACTGTAACGGTTCAAAGTAGTTTTAAGGTAAGTGGATATTTAAGATATGATGCAAATGTTCTAAAACCATTGACAAATGTACCAATTATTGTTAAATTAGCATCTGATGATACTCCTATTGATACTATTACTACTGACAATAATGGATATTACGAGTTTTATGCTCCTAATGGTTCTTATAAGCTTGTAGCTTCTACAACTAAAGTTTGGGGTGGTATAACAACCTCTGATGTAAGTATTCTTAAATCATATTTAAACGCAGTACCTTCTGCAATTAATATTATAACAGCTAACTCAGCTCGTTTAGTAGCAGCTAATGTAAATAACAAAACGGGAATTACCACAGTAGATGCGAGCATGTTATCAGCTAGAATTAATGGCTCTATTTCATCTTTTAATACTACAGGTACTATAGCTCCTGATTGGAGATTTGAAATTCCTACTATAATAATTAACTGTAATAACATAGTTCAAAATTTTTGGGGTATTTGTGCAGGAGATGTAAATGGCTCATATTCTAGTATTCCATAATTTTAATTTTATCATCTAATAAATTTTCTATAACATGAAAAAAATAAATAAATTTAGTCTTAAAATATTGATGTTTAGTTTGTTATTTGGGTTATTTAATAGTTTAAATGCACAAGTAGATTTTTATATCAATAGCCAGTCTTCTTTAACACCAGGTGATACGATAGGAGTGGAAATAAGAATATCAAGTCCAACAACTTCTATTTTGGGATGGGATGTTGATATTTCTTATGATAAAAATATTTTAACTTCTATTTCTTCCAATGTTATTATTACAAAGTTATATCCTACTACAAGTAATAATGATTGGTATTTTCATAATACATCTAATCCTAATGGGGTATACTTAGCGTACAATGAAACAAATCAAACTTTATACACTTATCCTGATAGTACACTCGTTTGTATATTAAAGTTCATTTATAATGGAGGGACTACAAATCTTACTGGAACTATACGTGGGGATGGGTTTTACGATGAAAATTGGGAATCGGTTTCAACTACTTTCCATAATGGTTCTGTAAGCGGACCTCTTGCTCCTATTACATCAGTAGCAGGTGGCGGAAACTGGAATACAGGTGCAAGCTGGAATTTGGGTCATACGCCTAATACTTCTAACGGTACTATTACTATCAATAGTGATATGACTACACCATTAGTGGTTAATACTAATGTAAGTATTGATACCAATTTAATTGTTAACGCAGGAAAAGCACTTACTGTTAATTCGGGTAGTACTTTAACTGTAAACGGAAGTTTTACCATTAAAGATGGTGCTTCTTATGTTAATAATGGAGTGGGTAATAATACTGCAACCGTAGAACGTTACATTGCTAAAGACAATAAGTGGCATTTTCTATCATCGCCAGTGGCTAATCAAACCATTATTGGTAATTTTTCGCCAGTTGTTTGTGATTTATCTTTCGAGTTCTATAAATGGGGCGAGAATGTTGTTATTACAGGGTTACCTTGGATAAATTTACGTGCTAATCCAACTACTTACGAACCAACATTTGAAACTTCATTTGCAGTTGGCAGAGGCTATTTAGTAGCTTATAACAGTGGTTACTCTGGGAGTGAAACGCATGCGTTTAATGGCGTATTAAATACCGGAGATAAATCAATTGCATTAGCTTATTCTAATAATTATTATAATTTAGTTGGTAATCCATTTCCATCAGGATTTGATTGGGATTCAATAACAAATTATACAACTGTATTAGGAGCTACTCCAAGTTATTCGGTTTGGAATGGAGCTACTGGAAATTATGGTGCTTATACTGGTGGACTTGGAACAGGTGGAGCTACACATATTGTTGCACCACATCAAGGATTCTTTGTTACAGCTATTGCTGGTGGGTCGTTTACCATTCCAAATGCAGCAAGAGTACATCCAGGAACACAAGGTTACTTGAAATCATCACTTGCTGATTTTGTTAGATTACATGTAAGCTCAACCGCAAATACATACAGCGATGAGATGATTGTAAACTTCAACAGCAATGCTACAGCCAATCAAGGTGCAGTAAAATTTGTTTCTATGGTTGCTCAAGCTCCATCTTTATATTCAGTTAAAAGTAGCAAGAACTTTACTATTAATACCTTAACAGGTATTGTCAATAGTACTAATAGTTTAGTTGTTCCTGTTGGCTTTAAAGCAGGTGTAAATGGAACTTATACCATAAAAGCTACTGATTTAAACAGCTTTGCTGCTACTACCTACGTTTATTTAAAGGACTTAACTTTAAACACTATTATTGATTTGAATCAAACTGCAACTTACACTTTTGCAGCTACCACAGTTGATAATGAAAATCGTTTTGAATTAATATTTGCTTTAGCACCATTGGCAATTTCAAATGATGTAATACAGAATAATACAAGTATTTATGCTTACGATAATACCATTACTATAAAAACCAACGAAACTATCAAAAACATTGCTATTTACAATACTATGGGTCAATTAATTAAAACAGTTGAACCTACTAAAATGACTGTTAATATGAATGGCTATTCAACAGGCAATTATATTGTAAAAGTAGTTACTGATAAAAATGTGTATTCAGAAAAAGTTTTGGTAAAATAAAAAAAAGCCTATCTCTAAATCCCTTTCCAAAGGAAAGGGATTTTAGGGTAGAGGTTAATAAATAACATTGTTCTTTAAATAAATATACAAATATAGCTTTACTCCAACTTCTTTTCCATTAGGAAGGGTTGGGGGATAGGTATTAATATTAAAATAATATGAAAAAACTAATTTTAACAGCAATTATAGCTTTTAGCAGTATAGGGTTGTTTGCACAACCACTACCACCAGTTTTTGGGGGAAATGGTGATCAGCCAACTGGTGGTAGCACTCCAATTGATAATGGGATAGCTATCTTATTAATTTTAAGTGCTTCATTGGCTGCTAGGAAAGTATATATACTCCGAACCAAAACAAAAGAAAACGCATAACAGTGATTGGTGATTAGTGATTGTAGTTAACAATAAAGAAAGCTAATAGCGTTTTATAAAGCTTCGTTGGTTATTTTTATAGCCAGCGGAGCTTTTGTATTATAAAACATAAATTAAGCGATACTTTTTTAAAAAAGATATCGCTTAATTTTTTTCAGCATATTTAGTCGCTCCTTAATAACGATATAAACAATTGATTGTTAATAAATTAATTTAGATTTTTCTTGGTTATAATCGCCGTATTTTATACCTTTACAGTATAAAAACCTGCAAATTATGATTGGAAAATTGGCACAAAAAAGTCAACGAGATTTATTTCGACCTATGTTATACTAAACCGCTTTTAAATATTGTAAATAATTTGTAACTTTGTCAAAATTT
>CAYTJB010000022.1:0-6095 GCA_964437995.1 uncultured Bacteroides sp.
GGCAAAATATTAGTTTGCAGATATTTTATACCTGTTTTGATATAGCTCGGATAATTTATCAAACAATTGATATAGCGTGTTTCGTTGAATGAAAAGGTTTCGAGTGTATGTTTGTAGAAAAGAAGCGTATCAATAAACAACTCTAATTGGTAAATTCCTTTCTTTGAGTTGAAGTTATTTAGCAAATCATACGTGGCAATCCCTACATAAAATTTTGAAGGAACACTTATTGTATCTTTAGATTTTAAAGAAAATTTTTGCTCTTTGTTAATTACATCCGACACTTTGTCTTGTAATTCATTATCTGTAAAAATTTTAACAGATTGAATAACTGGCGGTAAAGTATCTTCAACGTTTAGTCCAAAAAATAAAGGGTTAATGGGCTTTTCGGTTCTTTCATTTCTAATTTCGTAATGCAAATGTGGACCTTCCGAACCGCCTGTATTTCCTGTTATGGCAATAGTATCGCCCATTTTGATTCTAATTTTATTTTTAGGAAGTAGCAAATCTTGCTCAAAACTTTCTTTTTCGTATTGTATTTTTCGCAAATAATCAGTTATCACAGGACTGAAAGCCTTGAGATGCCCATAAACCGTAACGTATCCGTTAGGATGTGTAATGTACAGTGCATTTCCAAAGCCCCAAGCCGAAACTTTTATCCGCGAAACGTAACCATCGGCAGGTGCATATACAATAAATCCTTCTTTTTCTTGTGTACGTATATCAATTCCCGAATGTAAATGATTGCTTCTGAGTTCGCCAAAAGTACCTGCCAATTGTAGTGGAATATCAAGTGGGTAGCCGAAATAATCAGTAGGATATTGCTTTTGAGCCAATGTAATTGTTGTTGTGCCTAAAAGCAGTAGAAATAAATATTTGTGTACAAAGAATTTAATCATTTTACTTTTTATTTTCTATCAACGAGAAAATCTATGTTTTTTATAATATGTGTCAATTTTTTTGTTTTAATGAAACTCTCTTTTGTCATGCTATCTCGCCTCTGGCGAGAGAAGCATCTCATATAATATGTATTCTTAATTTTATTGAGATCCCTCGCTCACTCGGGATGACAATCAACATTGTTGCCAAATCAATTCCTGTTTAATTTCAGAAACCCAAAATACACCACCACCAATACAACTCCTGTGCCTGAAAATACAAACATTAGTTTTGGGCTGTAAAAAAAGAGCAACCCACCTATACTGCTTGCTAACAAAGCAAATATGCTTGCAAAACTTGTATAAAAACCAATAGCAGTGGCAGTTTCTTCTTTAGCTGAAATATTGCTAATTAATGCTTTTGAAACGCCTTCGGTAGAAGCAGCGTATAGTCCGTAAAGGAAAAAGATAACGGCATATTGCCACCATGCTATGGCAAATCCCATGCTAAGATAAACGATAGCAAATATTGCTAACCCAATAATCAGGGTTTTGCGTAAGCCAATTTTATCGGCTAAAATGCCTATTGGCAAGGCAGCCAAAGCATATACAAGGTTGTAGAAGATGTAAACGCCTATCATCTGCGTATCACTCATGCCGTTAGCTTTAAGTGCCAATAGTAAAAAAGCATCGGAGCTATTAAAAAAAGTAAAAGCTAACAAACCTATTATTAACAACTTATAAGCTTTAGGTGATTTTTTCCAATAAGCAAAATAACTAAAAAATCCTATTTTAGCCTTATTGGCTACATCACTAATTACTTTTTTCTTCTCTTTTATAAAAAAAGTAAGAATGATGGAACATAAGCCTGGTGCAAATGCAATAAAAAATAGCAATTTGTATTGTTGAGGATAAAAATACAAATAGATTAACGCTAAAAAAGGACCTATGGAAGCTCCTAAAGTATCGAATGCACGATGAAACCCAAAAACTTTTCCTTTGTGTTCGGCAGTAGTTTCATCGCTCAACATGGCATCTCTGGCACTAGTTCGAATGCCTTTTCCAAGTTTATCAGTAGTACGGGCAGTAAATATCCACAATGGATAAGTAAAAATAGCCATCATGGGTTTAGAAATGGCACTAAGCATATAGCCAAATTGCACAAATGGTAAGCGTTTGCCAGATTTGTCGGACAAATTACCAAAATAACCCTTGCTTAATCCAGCAGTGGCTTCGGCAAAACCTTCCAATATACCTATTAACAAGACCGAAAACCCAATAGAACCCAAATAAACCGGCATAATTGGGTAAAGCATTTCGCTTGCAATATCATTAAAAAAACTTACAAACGAAACCAACAAAATAGTTCGAGTAATAATTTTTTTTTTGTTCATTAGGTAGTTGATGGTTAATAAGTTGGAAGACAATAACAGTAGTTATTTCGACTTTATTTTTAAAAAGCCTGAAACACACCAACAAAGGTATAAAAATGTGTACATAATGAAGGATTATTTGCAAACAATTAAATAACAAAGTAATGTTAATAAACGAAACTAAGCGTTTTTTGGTTTTGAAGTAAAGAATCAGCTTATTTTTTAACAGATAAATAACTGTTAAAAAAACTTTACCAATTTATTTTTATTGTACTTTTGCCGACAATTTTAAAAACCATATTAGAAAACTTTATTAACTGCTATTTGTTTTATTATTAATAATTTAATATCAATATTTATTTTATGAAAAAATTATCATGTTTGTTTTTGTGCTCGTTTTTGTGTTTGCAATTATTTTTTACACAAAACATAGCTAAAGCAGTGCCTGCTTATCCTCATCCTATTGAGTTTACGCAACCCGATGGGTCAAAAATCACTATTCGGCTAAAAGGTGATGAAAAAGTAAGATGGGCAGAAACTATGGATGGGTATTCCATTTTGTTTAATAAAACTGGCACTTATGAATATGCTGTGTTAGATAACGAAAACAATATGATACCTTCTGGCAAGCAGGTAAAAAGTGAATCACTTAAAAGTGCCGAAGAAATTACATTTTTAAGTACAATTCCTAAAGGCATACGCTATTCGCAAGCACAAGTTCAGATGATGAAAAGTGCTTGGAACGTTTACAATAAAGAGTCTCAAAAAGCATTTCCAACTATAGGAAATCGAAATTTAATATGTATTTTGATTGGGTTTACCGATGTGCCGTTTACAAAAACAAATGAAGATTTTACGAATCTTTTTAATCAAATAAATTATACTACTGATGGTGCAACCGGAAGTGTGAAAGAATGTTACTTAGAAAACTCATACAATAAACTAAACCTTACTATTACTGTGGCTGGACCATACACCGCAAGTCATAATATGGCATATTATGGTGCTGATAATGGTTCACAACACTCGCCAAATGCAGACGTATTAGTAACAGAAGCGATTAATGCAGCAAATCCTACTGTTAATTATGCAAATTTTGATAACGATAACAATGGAAGTGTTGATGGAGTATATGTTATTTTTGCAGGATATGGACAAGAAGCTGGAGGTCCTGCAGATGCAATATGGTCACATAAATCTTATATTTCTCCTGTAACTTTAGATGGGAAAACAATTAGTACATACTCTTGTTCGCCTGAATTGAGAAGTAATTCTGGAAGTGGTATAACTCGCATAGGTGTAATATGTCACGAATTTGGTCATGTATTAGGTGCACGTGATTATTATGATACCGATTACGCAACTGGTGGGCAATATGACGGAACTGGAGATTGGGATTTAATGGCAGGTGGTTCATGGAATAATAATGGAAGAACTCCCGCTCATCATAATGCTTATACTAAAACTATAATTTATCATTGGGCTAATCCTACAGTTCTAAATTCGGCTGCACTTATAACACTGAATAATGCTGAAACTGACACAAATAGTTTCTATCGCTACAACACTACAACTTCTAACGAATATTTTTTAATTGAAAACCGCCAACAACATAAATTTGATGCATTTATACCAGGACATGGAATGATTATTTACCATGTTGATGGGAATTACATAAACACTGCAGGAAACTCAATAAATACTACAAGTCATCAAGGTATGTACCCTGTTTGTGCTAATGCAACAGGAAATCCTCCTACTACTTACGGAACAATAAATGGTGGCGGATGTCCATTCCCAGGAACAGGTGGAAAAACTTCTTTTACAGATGCAACAACACCCAATTCAAAATCATGGGCAAATGTAAATACAGCTAAACCCATTACAGATATTACAGAAAATAATACTAACAAAACTATTTCTTTTGCATTTATGGGAGGTTATGCTTGTACACTAACTACTATACAAGCATCAAGTCTTACATACAGTTCTGTAACAACTAACTCTATAACTCTTAATTACACAAGAGGTAATGGGAATAAAATATTGATTATTGCAAAAGCAGGTTCTGCTGTGAATGCAAGTTTATCTGTTGGTAGTACTTATACTGCCAATACGGTTTTTGGTTCGGGACAAGAAGTTACAACTGGGAATTTCGTAGTGTATAATGGTACTGGAAATTCTGCAACAATTACAGGCTTAACACAAGGAACAACTTATTACTTTGCTTGTTATGAGTTCAACACAACAGAAAATTGTTATTTAATTCCTGCATTAGTTGGGAATCAAACAACCAATTACATAATACCAGCAGCAGCAGGAGCTATCAGTGGGGATACTAACGTTTGTGTTGAAGAAAATAATGTAACTTATATAGTTCCTCCAATTACTTATGCTACATCTTATACATGGACACTACCAGCAGGAGCAAATGGTTATAGCACAAGTAATGGTATAAATATTAATTTTGGAAGCTCGGCAGTTTCTGGAAATATTACAGTAAAGGGAAGTAATCCAGCAGGAAATGGTTCCACTTCTTCAATATTTGTAAATGTTAATCCAATTCCTGCTACACCTACCATTACTCAAAATGCAGACACACTAATATCCAATGCTTCAAGTGGCAACCAATGGTTTCTTGAAACAACAGGACCTTTATCAGCTTTAAATACATTTACCCCAACACAAACAGGTAACTATTATGTAATAATCAACGTAAATGGTTGTCAATCAGCACCATCAAATAGTATTTATTATACTTATACAGGAATTGCTGAAAACACTGAAAACTCATTAAATGTAAAAGTATTTCCAAATCCTTTTACCGAAAAAACGACAATTACATACTCTCTCTCAAAAGATGAAAGCGTTGATTTATCAATAATTGATATTAGAGGACAAGAAATAATACAACTGCTTAATCAAAAACAAAGCAAAGGAAATCAAAGTATTGTTATTGATGCTTCAAAACTTAGTTCGGGAATGTACTTTTATAGACTTAAAGCAGGAAGTATTTTACAAAAAGGAAAATTATTGGTAAACTAATAATAAAGTCATTATTATTTCTTACAATAAAAGCAAATGTAAAAAATATTTCGATAATATTTTGTTATTCAACATAATTTTTCTACTTTTGCACTCCAAATTTTGATTAAATATAAACTTAATCAAAATAAACTGATTATCAATTAATTAAAATTATAATAAGATGAAAAAGGATATTCATCCAAAAGATTACAGATTCGTTGTGTTTAAAGATATTTCCAACGATTATATGTTCGTAACAAGATCAACTGTTAAAACCAATGAAACGATTGTTTATACTGACGGTAAAGAATATCCGCTTGTTAAGCTTGAAATTTCAAATACATCACACCCATTCTTTACTGGAAAAATCAAATTAATTGATACAGCAGGTCGTGTTGATAAATTTAAAACAAAATATCAAAAACATTTTGAAAACAGAAACAATTAATATTTGTTATCTTATTTAAAAGAAATTTTAAAGCTCTTTTTGCAAAGGGCTTTTTTTATTCTAAAAAATTATTACTTTTGATAACTTATTATTTGTCTTATGCTTAATGCTTAACAATATGAATTACATACTTTTTGATGACGCTTCGCGAAATAACTTATTACCTTTGGCTTTTACCAGACCAGTTGCCGATATTCGTGTTGGAATTTTAACTATTCGCGAAAAATGGGAAAAATATTTGAATTGTTCAACATCTTCTTTAACAGAAGAATATTTGAGCGAAAAATTCCCAACTGTAATCAAGTCAAATAATTATCTGATTAACAGCTCAATATTTCCTAACAAGCAAATTATTGACGAAATTCACAC
>CAYTJB010000022.1:6105-21238 GCA_964437995.1 uncultured Bacteroides sp.
ATTCGCTTCAAAATGAGGTCAACAGAAACGCACAGAACGAGAAATAAAGTTTCTTTATGAACAAAAAAATGTCACTTTATTGTGGCTTTTTGGTAGATTAAAAATAACAAAACAATTCAATACCCATCCATTTGACCAAGAAGGTATTTCTATATCTATAATGGCCGGCATACAAATAGCAACAATAATACTTTCTTCATAATATTCTGATTAACAGCTCAATATTTCCTAACAAGCAAATTATTGACGAAATTCACACCCTAAAGCCTAATCAAGCATTAAGTGCCGGCGATTATGTTATTGCCTACAATATTAAAGAAGAAGATTTTGCAAATATTGGTGATGATTCATTGGCTAATTACGAGGAAATCGAATCAAAATCGCTGCATACGAAGCTAAACAATGTTTGGGATATTTTTGTGTTAAACGGACAAGAAATTATTGCAGATTTTGAAATGCTTACAAAAGGTAGAAAGTCGGCTGTTATTTCCGACACCAATAAAATTGTAGGTAATCAACAAATTTTTATTGAAGAAGGTGCAAAAATTGAGTTTTCAATTCTTAATGCAACCGAAGGTCCTATTTATATTGGCAAAGATGCTGAAATTATGGAAGGTTGCTTGGTTAGAGGTCCTTTTGCCTTGTGCGAAAATGCAATGCTAAAAATGGGTGCTAAAATATATGGTGGCACTACCATTGGACCTTACTCAAAAGTAGGTGGCGAAATTAATAATGTTGTAATATTAGGCTATTCCAACAAAGCTCATGAAGGATTTCTTGGTAATTCGGTAATTGGCGAATGGTGCAACATTGGTGCTGATACCAATACTTCAAACCTTAAAAATACTTATGAAGAAGTAAAATTGTGGAACTACCCTCTGCAAACATTTGTAAGTACTGGTTTGCAATTTTGTGGGCTTATTATGGGCGACCATTCTAAATGTGGTATCAATACAATGTTTAATACCGGTACAGTTGTTGGTGTAAATGCAAATGTATTTGGTTCAGGTTTTCAACGCAATTTTATTCCATCATTTTCGTGGGGCGGTGTAAGCGGAATTTCTACTTACGATATTAAAAAAGCTGTTATTGTTGCCCAAAGAGTTTACGAAAGGAGAGATTTAACTTTTTCTGATACTGAAAAAGACATCTTAAAACATGTTTTTAATCTAACCTATAAAAACCGAATGTTATAATCGGGATTTCAAAAAAATATTTTGTTGAATATGATAAACAGAGATTTTGTTAAATTTGCTGACATAGTGGATGATGATGCCGAATTTATTCCTTTGCTTTCTATTGAAGACGAGGAGATTATGAATGCGGAGGCAATTCCTGACACCTTACCTATTTTACCTCTTCGCAACACAGTTCTATTCCCTGGTGTAGTAATTCCAATTACAGTAGGTCGCGATAAGTCAATAAAACTTATAAAAGAAGCTTATAAAGGCAATAAACTAATTGGTGTAGTTGCTCAAAAAGACAAAGAACAAGAAGACCCTCAATTTGAAGATTTATATAAAATAGGCACACTTGCTCATATTTTAAAGACTTTGCAAATGCCCGATGGCAGTACTACTATCATTATTCAAGGCAAGAAACGCTTTGAGTTGGGTATGTTGTTGCAATCAGAACCTTATTTTGTGGCAGAAGTAAAGCAATTCGGTTCTGCTGAAAAAAACGATAAAGACAAAAATTTTAATGCCCTAATATCTTCATTAAAAGATTTATCCATTGAAATCATTAAATTATCGCCCAATATTCCATCTGATGCGGCTTTTGCAATACAAAATATCGAAAGTCCTCATTTTTTAGTAAATTTCATTTCTTCAAATCTTAATGCCGATATTTTAGAAAAACAAAAGTTGTTGGAAGTATCTGATATTAAAGAACGTGCAAATTATGCACTTAGCTTTCTAACTAAAGATTTGCAAATGTTAGAACTTAAAAATCAGATACAAACTAAGGCAAAAGTTGATATTGATAAACAACAACGCGAATATTTTCTGAATCAACAGTTAAAAACAATTCAAGAAGAATTGGGCGGAAACCCTGGCGAACAGGAAATTAATGAGATAAAAGCAAAAGCTGAGCAAAAAAAATGGTCGAAAGAAGTGGCTGCTACTTTTGAAAAAGAATTAAAAAAATTACAACGTACTAATCCAAATTCTCCCGATTTTTCTATTCAAATGAATTATTTGAATGTATTAACTGATTTGCCTTGGAATGAATATACACAAGATAATTTTGATTTGAACCGTGCTCAAAAAATATTAGACGAAGACCATTTTGGATTAGAAAAAGTTAAAGAAAGAATCATAGAATACTTAGCAGTATTGAAATTAAAAGGTGATATGAAATCACCCATACTTTGCTTGGTAGGGCCTCCGGGCGTTGGTAAAACTTCTTTAGGCAAATCTATTGCTCGTGCCTTAGACCGTAAGTATATTCGCATGTCGCTGGGTGGTTTAAGAGATGAGTCTGAAATTAGAGGTCATCGCAAAACCTATATTGGTGCTATGCCTGGTCGTATTATTCAACAACTCAAAAAAGCAAAATCATCTAATCCTGTTTTTGTATTGGACGAAATTGATAAAATATTGGGAATGAACATAAACGGCGACCCATCTGCTGCTTTATTAGAAGTGCTCGACCCTGAACAAAACAATGCTTTTTACGATAATTTTTTGGAAGAAACTTTCGATTTATCTAAAGTTATGTTTATTTCAACTGCCAATACACTTAGTACCATTCATCCTGCTTTACGCGACAGAATGGAGGTAATTGATGTAAGCGGTTATATTTTAGAAGAAAAATTAGAAATTGCAAAACGACATCTTATTCCAAAACAGTTGCAAGAACATGGTGTAAAAAAGACACAACTCAAATTTTCTGACACTGTTATTGAAAAAATTATTGATGCTTATACGCGAGAATCGGGTGTGCGTCAATTAGAAAAAAATATCGCTAAGGTTATTCGCAATCGTGCCCGTTTTATTGCAAATAAAGATAATTACAATAAAACAATTGTTGTAGATGAAATTGAAAAAATATTAGGAATACCAACTGCCCAACACGATAGTTTGTTGAAAAAGAGTTTGGTAGGCGTAGCTACCGGACTTGCATGGACAGCCGTTGGAGGAGAAATTTTATTTGTTGAAGCAAGCTTGAGTGCAGGCAAAGGGAATCTTACACTTACAGGCAATTTGGGCGATGTAATGAAAGAATCTGCTACCATTGCTTATGAATATTTGAAATCACACTCCGAACAATTAAATCTTGAACCTGACGTGTTTGAAAAATGGAATGTGCATGTGCATGTTCCCGAAGGTGCTACTCCAAAAGACGGTCCATCAGCAGGTATTACAATGTTTACTGCCATAAGTTCTGCATTTACCAAACGTCCTATTAATGCTTCCATCGCAATGACTGGCGAAACTACGTTAAGAGGGAAAGTATTGCCTGTGGGCGGAATTAGAGAAAAAATATTAGCCGCTAAGCGTTCAAAAATTACAGACATTATTCTTTCTATTGACAATAAAAGAGATATTGAAGAAATTAAAACCGAGTATATTCAAGGGCTTACGTTTCATTATGTGGACGAAATGATAGAAGTTGTGGATATTGCTTTTATATAATCATTATTTTCTCTGTTTTTAATTATTTATAATTCAACTCCTTCTCCTTGATTTATAAAAGTTGCGTTTATCAATTGACTTACCCAAATGTAAATTAATCATCAAATAATACCGAAATGAAATAGGTAATAGTCCAATTCACTATCGCTCTTGGAACTACAACCTATTTCTGATCGGCATTATACCTTAAATATTTTTCGGATTAATTTATAATTCATTTCGGTATAAATCTGCATTTCCACTTTTATTGTATTATTTTTTATCTTTATTTGTTGTATCTTTGTATATAATTTTTTCTTTAATTAATTAATGCTTTAAAACAATGAAAAAAATTACTTTTATTATAGTTTTAATTATACTATTTACATTTCAGCTAAAGGCTCAAACTAAAATTGGTAATAATCCTACTTCCATTAACAGTAACGCACTATTAGAGATGGAAAGTACCACTAAAGGCTTGCTGATTTCTAGAATGACTGCAGCACAACGCAATGCTATTCCTATATCTGCGGCTGAGGCAGGGCTTTTGGTTTATCAAACAGACGCACCTAAAGGATTTTATTTTTATAATGGAAGTTTGTGGATTAATATTGCTGACGGTGTTGAATTAGATCCTGTTTTTGCTGGTTCTGTAGCTTATGGAATTACAGTAGGAGATACTACCAATTGGAATATGGCTTACAGCTGGGGTAACCATGCTGGATTATATCGCCCAATTGCATGGGTACCTACTTGGACAGATATTACGTCTAATCCATTCTCATTTACTTCTTTAGCTAATAATCAATTGTTAAGATACAATTCTGCTACTTCTAAATGGGAAAATTTTACACCTTCTTATTTAACAAGTTTGACAGAAGCTGACCCAATTTGGATTGCCGATTCGGCTAATTATTACACAAAAGCAAATTTGCAAACAAGTGGTCATTCTTCATTCCATTTCAACAACTTAACCAATAAACCTACAACTGTTAGTGGTTACGGAATTACAGACGCTATGACTACCGCTCATGCTGCTAATAGCATTACAAACACAAATATTACCAATTGGAATACGGCTTATGGTTGGGGAAACCATGCAAGTGCAGGATATTTAACAAGTTTGACGGGAGAAGTTACATCTGTTGGAAATGCAACCACCATAACCAACAATGCAGTAATTTTGGGTAAAATACAACAAATTACTACTAATTCTTTGTTAGGAAGAAGCTCTGCTTTAACTGGAAATGTAGAAGTTCTTACAGTCGGAAGTGGATTATCTCTAAGTGGTGGTGTTTTAACTGCAACAGGGACAGGTGGCACAGTAACCTCAGTAGGTGTTACAACAGCTAACGGTGTTAGTGGTATTGTTACTAATCCAACTACTACTCCTACCATCTCATTAACTTTGGGAGCAATTACACCTACCTCAGTAGCTTCAACAGGAGCAGTTACAGGTTCAAATTTATCAGGTACTAATACAGGCGATAATGCTGTTAATTCACTTTATAGTGGATTGATAACCAATGCAACACATACAGGTGATGCAACAGGTGCAACAGCTCTTACTGTTAAAGGAATAAACGGAGTTTTATTATCAGGTTTATCAACAGGTATTTTAAAAAATACTACTACCACTGGTGTGCCATCTATTGCAGTAGCAGGAACTGATTACCAAGTTCCAATTACATTAGGAGATGTTACAACCTCAGGTGCTACTGCTACAATTGGAGCAAATAAGGTAACTTATTCAAAAATACAAACTGTAGCAGCAAGTAGGTTGTTAGGTAACCCAACAGCTTCGGCAGCAGTTCCTTCCGAAATTTCTATTGGTTCTGGTTTGAATTTGAGTGTAGGAGGCGCTTTAACTGCAACAGGTACAGGTGGCACGGTAACCTCTGTAGGTGTCACAACAGCTAACGGTGTTAGTGGTACTGTTGCTAATCCAACGACTACTCCTGCCATCTCATTAACTTTGGGAGCAATTACACCTACCTCAGTAGCTGCAACAAACGGTATATCGGGAACTCAGTTAACATCAACGATTGCAACAGGTACTGCTCCGTTGGTGGTAACATCTACAACTCCAGTAGCTAATTTAAGCATTGGAGGAAATGCAGCCACAGCAACTTCGGCAATTTCATTTACAGGTAGTTTGGCTGGAGATGTTACTGGAACACAGAGTGCTACCGTACTTTCTAATAGTGGTGTTACAGCTGCAACTTATGGCTCTGCTTCACAAGTACCTGTTTTTGCTGTTGATACAAAAGGACGTGTTACTTCTGTTACAAATACCAATATTGCTATTGCTCAATCAGCAGTTACAAATTTAACTGCAAATTTGGCTGCAAAAGCACCATTAGCATCTCCTGCTCTTACAGGAACACCTACTGCACCCACTGCTACTGCTGGAACTAATACTACACAAATTGCAACCACTGCTTTTGTTGCTAATGCAATTGCAGTTCCATTAGTTAGAGAAGTGGCTGACCAATTTTCTGCTACTGCTTCGCAAACAAGCTTTACATTAACCCAAACTCCATCTGTTAACAGCAAGGTTAAAATGTATATTAATGGAATTAGAATTAGTAATACAGCATATAGCATTTCGGGCACTACTTTAACTTATGTTCCAGCAAATAATGGGGGTTACGCTTTAACCGCAGGTGATAGAGTTCAATTTGATTATTACTATTAATACTTTTATTATATAAGAAATCTGAGTAATTCCATATAACCATTAATTAATTAAAATAATAACAAATAAGACAGATGAAAAAAATTATCATTTTATTTCTTTGTTTAGCTTATATAGTTGAAGTAGCAGCACAAGCTGTTACCATTAATGGAAATAGTACTAATTCGAGTACTCAATTTGTTGATAAAAATGGACAAATTACTGGCACTGCTGCATCTCTTAACAAATATGGGCAAATTCTAATACTACCAACTCTTACCACCACTGCAGCATCTGCAATAACATTTAGTACCGCAACATCTGGCGGAAATATTTCTTCCGATGGTGGAACTGCCGTTACAGTACGTGGTGTTTGCTGGAATACAGCTACAAATCCAACTACTGCAAACACTAAAACTACCGATGGCACAGGAACGGGTAGTTTTACAAGCTCAATTACACCATTAGCAGCAGGCACTACCTATTATATACGTGCTTATGCTACCTCTATTGTAGGTACAGCTTATGGAAATGAAGTAAGTATGACTACTCTTTCCTGTGGTGCTAATTTCTCTATCCAACACACAGCAGGCACTGTAGCCCCGGTTACAAAAACTGTTACTTATGGTACAGTATCCACTACCATTTTTGGTGGAGGAAGTAAATGTGCAATAACCCAAAACTTAGGTGCCGACCAACAAGCTACCTCTGCTACTGATGGCACTGAAGCTTCTGGAGGATGGTACTGGCAATTTAATCGTAAACAAGGTTATAAACATGATGGTTCTACACGCACCCCAAGCAGCACATGGGATGTAACAAGCGACAATCTAAATACAACTTGGGAAGTAGCAAAAGACCCTTGTGCTATTGAATTAGGAGCAGGTTGGCGTATTCCTACCAATACAGAATGGGACGCAGCAAATAGCCACTGGGGTAATAACTATACATATTCTTATACTACGGGTTCTTATAATATTTTAAAAATTCATGCTGCTGGTTACCTTGAGTATTCTTATGGCTCACTCAGCAGTAGAGGTATACTTGGCTACTATTGGAGTAATACGCAGAAAACTGCTTCTACTGCATATTATTTGGAACTTCAAAATACGAGTATGGCTCCACCAATAGGAATCGGTAAGTCTTATGGGCTGAGCATTCGTTGTATTAAAAATTAAATGTGTGTAGAAAAAAATTTAAAACGTCATTTTCTGAACGTTTAATCCTTCAATTTTCAACAATTCGTTTTCTAATTTTATCATTTCTTCGGCATTGCCTGTTAATTCTAAAATAATTAATCCATTTGTGCTGCAATAATCTTCGTGTACTTCGTGCAAACCAAGGCGAGTTTTTATTGAACAGCCAAATTTCGTTAAAACATTTTGAACATCAATGGCTTCTTTTACCCTATCGGTAACATGCAAGCCTAAAATTACAAATTTCTTCATACTTACTTAAATTTGATGATTATGTTTTAGAATAAGGTAATGTGGACGTTTGAAATGTTAAAAAGAATTTTACCACTAAGACACTAAAGACACTTAGAAACACTAAGGATTTTAATTGGGATGGCATTTTTTTAACTTCTTAGTGTATCTTAGTGATCTTCATGCCTTAGTGGTTTTATCTTTGGAAAGAGAGATACAATAATTCCAATCTTTTATCCACAATATCTTAAAACATAACCAATTTGATTAATATTGAAAATTCATTTTTTGGATTTCTAAACCGCCTATTGTTTGTAATTCGTTTTCAAGTTGTTCCCATTCCGTTGGATTTCCTCCTAATTGGAGCAAAATCATGCCTGCTCTGCTGCAAACATCTTCTGAAACTTCGTGAAAACCTAATCTCGATTTTATCAAATGCGAATTTTTAGTTAATACCTTTTGTGTTCTGCCGGCTTCTTTGATTCTATCGGTAATCATTAAGCCTAATATTCTCATTTCCTTCATATTTATTTTGTGTGTAAATCTTTCTACCATAGCGTTTTTTTGTCATCCCGAAACTTCGGGGTCTCATTTAATTTGTATTTTTGATTTTATTGAGATTCCTCACTATCATTCGGAATGACAAAATAAACTACATCATAAAATAATATTTCCCGATTAAAAATAAAGGTCTCTTTTACCGTTTTTTATTTTTTCTATCCTGTTTCTAATTTCTATCTTGCTTTTTTCGTCGCCTAATGTTTCTATATTTTTCTCAATTACTTTCCAACCCTTGTGGGCTGTATTGTTTGGAGCATAATCGCAAAGATATTCTGCAAGTGTTAAAATAGCATTAGGTGTGCAATATCTTTTGATAAATCCGGGTACAGAAAACTCCATAAAATGTTCGCCGGTTCTACCTAAGCGATAGCAAGCCGTACAGAATGAAGGCAAATAATCGTTTTTCAAAAGGTCTTCGATAATTTCGTTAAGCGAACGATTATCGTTAATAGCAAATTGCTCACGATTTAAGTCTTGTGTTTCGTTTTTAGTTGCCGAATAACTACCTAATTCCAACTTGGTACCGCCATCAATTTGCGAAACGCCAAAACTGATAACTTCATCTCTTATTGCAGCACTTTCGCGAGCAGTAAGAATCATGCCTGTGTATGGAACCGCTAAACGAAGAATGGCAACAAGTCTTGCAAATTCTTCATCGGTTACAATGTATTTTCCATCAATATCTAACGAAGAAGCACTTTGAATTCGTGGAAACGAAATAGTGTGAGGACCTACATTATAACAAGCTTCTAAGTGATTAGTATGACGCACCAAACCCAGCACTTCAAAACGCCAATCGTACAAGCCAAATAAAGCTCCAATGCCAACATCATCTAAACCAGCTTCCTGAGCCCTATCCAACGATGTTAAACGATAGTTAAAATCCATTTTTTTACCACCCAAATGGTAAGTTTTATATGCTTCCGGATGATAGGTTTCTTGAAATACTTGATAAGTACCAACACCGGAATCTTTTACAGTTCTAAATCCATCAATATCAAGTGGTGCAGCATTAATATTTACTCTTCTTATTTCGCCATTTCCTTTTTTTACACCATATACCACATCAACTGTATGGGCAATGTATTCGGGAGAATAAGCTGGATGCTCGCCATAAACAAGGATTAAACGTTTTTGTCCGTTGTCTTCTAAGGCTTCTACTTCCTGTATTAATTCCTCATCGGATAATGTTTTGCGAATAGCAGCCTTGTTTTCGGTACGAAAACCGCAATATTTACAGTTATTGGTACACTTGTTTCCAACATATAAAGGGGCAAACAAAACAATGCGATTACCATATACCGTTTGCTTCAGAGTGCGGGCGCCTTGTTTAATTTCTTCAATTAATTCAGGGTCGGTAGCATTAATCAATACAGCAGTTTCTTCCAATGTAAGCCGTTGCTTGCCTAAAGATTTGGCAATAACTGCTCTTACTCTTTCTTTGCTTGATTTTGTATTGTTGATGTAGTTCCAAATTTCATCGGCATCAATAAATGGCTTCATTCTCTGGTCTTTGATGCTACATATTTCGGGTGTAAATTTCATTTTTTATAAAGTATAAATGTATTGTTATTTAATTAACAAAGGTAAGCAATAAAAGTTAGCAGGAAACTTGTTTTTTTTAAGAAAATAAAGAGCGAAAATTTTTAAAATAGTAATGCAATCCATAAAAAAGCTTTGCTGTACTCTTCACTTTTCGCTTACCATTTTTCACTTTTTCTCTTATTTCTCCACATTCTCCTCCAATCTTACTTTCTTTTGTTCAAGAATTTGAGCTTTTTCAAACCACTGTTTTGCCTCTTCAGGCTGTTTTAAGTTTTGATAAGTCATGCCAATATATTGGTGTGCCTTGCTGTTATCAGGGTCAAATTGAATACATTTTTTAAATTCAACAATGGCTTCCTCATACTTTCCTGATGTGCCCAATACACTTCCCATGTTAAAATAAGCATCGGAATAGTTAGGGTCGAGGCTAATGGATTTTTTATATACCTCCATTGCTTTTTGCAAATTGCCTTGTTCAAAATAAATAATTCCTGTATTGTTCCATGTTACGGCTTTGGTTGCATTTAGCTTTAATGCTTTTTCGTAGTTATACAATGCTTTTTTTGAATCTTTTAACCGATACCAAGCCAACCCCAATTGCTCGTAACAATCGGTATAATTAGGGTATATGGATAAGCCTTTATCAAATTCTGCTACTGCCTGAAGCATAATAGCATCTCTGTTTAATGCATTTTCTTTTTTCATTGCTTTATCGCGTATCGTAAGGCCCCAGTACAAACGCATGTGAGCACTTTGGGGTGAACGTTTTACATCTTGCTCAAAAAGCGTATTTTGATTCTTCCATTCAGCAGCACGGATAACTGTTTTTACACTAAATACAAGCAAAATCAATACAAATATTGCTGTAAATATTGGTTTCGACTTTAATATTTCAAACTCTGTTTTATTATTTGTTCCAATTTTAAGCCATTTGTCAATAAGAAATACAAATGCAATACACAAACCTAAAGAGGGAAGAAACATAAATCGTTCGCCAAAAGAAGTACCCACCGAAATAAGAATATTGCTGTATATACTTATGGTAATCAAAAAAAACAGCACTCCAAATGCAATATAGCTTTTTTTACGGAAGTTTAAAACGGAATATACGCCCAAAGCCATATAAATTAAGAAAGGTAAAATAAATCTTACATCGCCCAAGCCAACAATTGGTAATTGATTAAACGAGTAATCGCTTACCAATTGGTAAGGAATTATTGAAAGCAATAAGTATTTGCCAAGCAACATTACAGCGGTTGCAAAACGAGAAGCAGCATCGGGTACACCCACCAAAAAATTATCAACAACAGAAATGGCAGAAGATACACTATACTTTGCTAAAATTTGATGACGAATAGCGATATAGGCTATTGCAGGAACGACTAATAGCAACGAAGCCGTAAGAATAGTTTTGGGTTTGGCTTCGGTAAAGTACCATCCAATAATGGGGAACAAAAAAAGCATGGTAATTACGCCTTCTTTGGATAGGAAGGCAAGAAAAAATAGCAACAACGAAACAACCAAGCTCCACCACTTTTTTTTAGTAAACCAAGTATGCAGTAATAAAAGGGTAAGCATCAAAAAGAAAAACGACATAATTTCGTCTCTGCTTTTAATATTTGCAACCACTTCGGTATGAATTGGATGAGCCACATACAACAAGGTAATAATTAGCGGAATAAGCGGATGTGCTTTGATTAGGTATTTACGTAATACAATTAAAAGCAAAAAACAAGACAGTGCATAAAACAAAACATTCAGAAAATGGCTTAGATGAGGATTGTTGGGAGCTATTTGCCACTCAACAGCAAACATAATTTGAGAAAGCGGACGGTATAAATTGTCGCTCAAATGATTAATACCATAACGATAGCTTGTTTTAAGGATAATGGGTATGCCTTGTACGCCTTTTTTTACCACCCAATTATCGGCAACAGCACCGTAATCGTCCAACACATAAGCATGTTTTAATGTGTTGGAATACAGTAAAAAGGCAAACAAAAAACAGACAACTGCCGATGTAAATACACTCCATGGTTTTTTAATGCTTACAGCTATTTGTGGCTGCTTTTTGGTAATTTCATTGATTTTTTTTGCTTTCTTGCTCATGGGTTTTTTGTTTAAAATTTTGATAAGCTCCAACAAAAACAATTGCTATTTAAAGTTTTACAAAACTAAGAAAAATAGGATAAAGTATAAAAAATAATTTGAAAACTTGTTTTTGAAGACTATAATTAGCTTTTATTAACTTTCTTTTGTTAGCTTTTTTTAAAAAATTTATAATTTTTGGAATAATATGTTGTATTTTTGCACTTTATACCATTACTTATTATAAATTAGTTTGTTAGAATTTGGTATAATGCCGATAGAGTAGCTGTTGCCTGCCTGCCGTCAGGCAAGTTGTCCAATTTATTGGACTATTACAGATACCGTATCGGTATTAGTTATAATGTGAATTTTTATATTTAAATTTATTTACGTATGAACAAAAAAAATATTTTTTTAATTATTATTGCTGTATTGTTTACAATTCAGCTTAAAGCCCAAGTTAAAGTTGGCAATAATCCAAATACCATAGATTCAAGTGCTATATTGGAAATGGAGAGCACTAACAAAGGCTTTGTTTTTTCGCGTATGACCAATGTAGAAATGCTTGCAATAAAAAGCCCCGATGCAGGTTTAACAATTTATAATACTACAAAAAACAAAATATGTGTTTATAATGGGACTTATTGGGCTTGTACCGAAGACCAAGTGTTTACTTGTGGTTCTGTTTTAATAATTCCTCATACAGCAGGTGATGTAGCACCCGTTAATAAAACGGTTAATTATGGCACTGATACTACAAGTATAGGTGGTACAGGCAAAAAATGTTGGATTACACAAAACTTAGGTGCTGATAGACAAGCATTATCTGCTACCGATGCTACCGAAGCATCTGCTGGTTGGTATTGGCAGTTTAATACTAAGCAAGGCTACAAACACGATGGCACTACTCGTACACCAAGCACAACTTGGAATTCTGCTATTAATGAAAACAGCAATTGGGAAGCTTCCAAAGACCCTTGTAGTATATTATTAGGTAGCGGATGGAGAATCCCAACTCGAACTGAATGGACCAATGCTGATGCTACTGGTGGATGGGTTGATTATGATAATGATGCTACTGGCACTTTTGGGTCGATATTAAAATTACATGCCACAGGATTCATTAGCACATCTGGAGGGCTTAGCAGCAGAGGTAGTCTTGGCTACTATTTGTCAAATCAGCAAAATGCTGTTACTACTACCTACATATTATACTTAAGTAATAGCAATGCCGTTGTCTCAAGTTCTAACAAGGCAAATGGATTTAGTGTTCGTTGTATTAAAGATTAACTTCAAAAATATTAATAATAGTAAGCAAAAAATAAATTACTATGAAATGTCCATGTTCTAAAGAACACCAAACGAGATGAATATATCATGGGCATTACATGGGCGAAACCTGAATACTACTTAATAAACTTAATATTATAACATTAACAATATCAGTAATTTAATAAACCATAAACACATGAAATAGCTATGTATAATTAATTTGTAAATAACAGATTTGATTATCATAAGCGCATTCCATTTAACCTATTTTAAAAATAAAAAAACTATACAGATGAAAAAACACATTATATTTTTTATTTATTTAAGCATTTTTATGTGTTTAACACTTAATGCTCAAGTAAAAATTGGCGATAATCCAACCACTATTAATACAAGTTCGCTTATAGAAGTGGAAAGTTCCAGCAAAGGAGTAATATTGCCACGACTTACTACCGTGCAACGTGATGCAATTATTTCTCCCGCCAATGGTTTGCTTATTTACAATACTACAACAAAAAATTTGGATATTTATAAATCTTCTTGTAGCTGCTGGGGAACTATTATTATTACAGGAACAGAAACAGCTAACAGCTCGCCTGCAGATGCAAATAGCGGTCCGGTTATAAAAATTGGTAACAACCCTAATACAGTTAAGCCAAACACACTTTTAGAAATTGAAGCTACTAACAAAGGAATAATTTTGCCTCGTTTAACCGATGCTCAAATGTATGCTATATCAGCTCCTATACAAGGCTTGATTGTTTACAACACTTCTCAAAATAATATATGTGTTTATAAAGGAACTACTTGGGATTGTTTAATTGGGTGTTCGTCAACCACAGCATTAGCAGGTGACGATCAATCATTGTGTGGCACAACAGCAACTCTTGAAGGAAATCAACCTGCAATCGGCACAGGAACAGGGCGATGGACAATAATGAGCGGTGTTGGCGGTTCTTTTAGCGATAGTTTGGCTTATAATGCAACTTTTACAGGTATAGCAGGAAATACCTACACTTTACGTTGGACAATATCTAATCCTCCTTGTATTGCTTCTGCTGATAATGTGGATATTGTTTTTAGTACACCAACAGCAGGCACAATAGGTACTGCACAAACAATTTGCAACGGTGCAACACCGGCTTTACTAACATCTACAACTGCTGGTACAGGTTCGGGAACTATTACTTATGAATGGCAAACTGATGCAAGCGGAAGTTATATTACAATTAGTGGAGCTACTGATTCTACTTATCAGCCACCTTCACTTACAGCCACAACGAGCTATCAAAGAAGAACCGTTTCTACACTTAGTGGAAATATTTGCTATTCGGCATATACAACGCCTGTAACTATTACTGTGCAGTCAGCACTAACAGCAGGAGCAATAGGCACTGACCAAACAATTTGCAATGGTTCAACACCAGCCTCATTAACATCAACAACAGCTGGTACAGGCTCGGGAACAATTACTTATGAATGGCAAACTGATACAAGCGGTAGCTATGTTACAATTGGTGGTGCTACTGCTGCTACTTACGCATCACCTGCACTTACAGCTACAACAAGCTATCAAAGAAGAACAGTTTCTACACTTCTTGGAAATGTTTGTTATTCGGCATATACAACTGCAGTAATAATAACAGTTCAATCAACAGTTAATGATCCTGGTACTATTAGTTTACCAACATCAATATGCGTGGGAGGTAGTGCTACTGTTAATAATTTAACAGATGCTACTACAGGCACTCCTGCTTCTTCAGGTCCTACTTATTATTATTATTGGCAAAGAACTACTGCACCAGTTAGAGGATGGACACTCTTTGCAACAGATCCTGCTTCATCATATCCTTTACCTGCAGCAGTAACAGACACATCGGGAACATATATAATAGCAAGAAATTCACAATTTGGTTGTACTGCCCAAACAGGTGTAACAAAAACAT
>CAYTJB010000023.1:0-8873 GCA_964437995.1 uncultured Bacteroides sp.
CCTCTAACGGCGAAAAAATATTAGGCCCTTATAGATTTACAATAATTCCTGTTTCTCCACAGGTTCCTTCCAGCCAGGGATTTTCCTTAAATGGTATAAATCCCTTAGCTGGTTTAGGAAATGTACCGCCACAAATGTATGGTTTAGGCGATTATGTGCCAAAGCAGCAATTAAGCGATATAGTAGATTTAATGGGTCAAAAGAATCAACTATTAATAGAAAAAACTCTATTAGATAGAGATAAAAAAGACTTTGAAGATGAAAAAAAAGCCTTCGATTTAGATGCAAAAGAGTTACTTAAGGAACATTCTGACATTGCAAATATTACCCTTGAGGCATCTAAAAAAGGAATGTTAAAAGCCCTGGGCCAAGTAATGAAATCATTTGTTGAAGATGGCAACCTATTACAAGGAATAAGTACGCAAAATTCTGCTTCGGCCGAAACTCCAGAAGAAAAACTAATCGAAAAATTTGTTCAGGAATTATTAGAAAAGAATTTAACAATTGAAGAATTAACATCGTTAATTAATATATTTTCAATTACATTAAATAAACATATTCAAACCAAAGGAGAAAACGGAAATGGCAATTAATTTTAAAAAAGCAACAAAAACAATTGTAGAGATAACTGTAAAAGGCGAATATTTACAAGCAGAATCTGCCAAGGATCATTTACAATCTATTGCCGAAAACTTCACATTAGAAGAATTAAGCATAGTAGCCAAACTATCAAGAAATACTTTAGTAAAGTCATTAGCCTTACAAAAAGCAAAAGAATATTTATAAAATAATTATTAACCAAAAACAAAGAGAGCATGAAAGCACCGAAAAAGCCTAAGTTAAAAAGCTTACCGAAAAGGCCTAAAAGTTCAGCTTCGCTAACTACCTGGGAAAATTTCCAGAAGAAAGTAGATGAAGTTAGAAAATTAAATGCAAAATCATTATCTGAATGGGAGAAATCCAAAAAAGATATTATTTCAGCATCAAAAAAGAAAGAATCTATTCAAAAAAGAACTTCAGGTTTAGGTAGAATTTAGATTTTATTAAAAATTAAAATGCCGATTCGTCGGCATTTTTTAAACAATTAAATATATGTCATTTAGCCAATCCGATTTTATCCAGGGAGAATATACAGGTAAAAAAGTATTTACAAAAAGTACTTCAGTAAATGTTCGCATTTATCCAGGTACCAGTGCTCCTATTCTTACAAATATTATTGCTAATAAAGAAATAGGCACAGTAATATCGAAATACAATAAAATAGCGGATGGTTACGAATGGTATTTAGTGCAGTTAACACAACAAGTTGGAACTAATAAATTTGGATGCGTTGCAATATCGGTTGTTCAATTAGATGCTTCAAGTACATCTACCGATACAAATTCTACTGATATTATATCTTCAGCAGAAAAATTTTTACAAGCTACAATTGAAATTGATGCAGCACTATATAAACGAATATTAGTTATGTATGCTTGTATTCAAATGTTAAAAGCAAAAAATTTAAATACTTCTTCTTTCGATTCTATTTTAGTACAAATGATAACTAGATATAGTAATCGACAAACTAAAGTTAAGCAGATCCTGGATCAATATGTTTTCACGTATTCGCAACCAAGTTATCAGTTATATAATTATATACGACAAAAATTTGGATTAGGTGCAGTACAAATACCAATAGCTATAGTAGTTGGTGCAGTAATTATTACCAGTACTGGAATAGCATATGCTATTATAAAAGCATTAGAGCCAACATATAGCGAGCAAAAAACAGATTTAGAAATTACAGGATCATTTAAAGAATGGTTTGATAGTATTCCAAACGAAACTATTAAATCGGAAATTAAGGCCGATTTAGAAAAGCAAATAGACGATGCATATAATCAAGGTGTAAGCGATACAGATAGTGGCATAGCATATGGTTCAATAATTAAATATGGACTTATTGCATTTGCCAGCATTTGGGGATTTAATAAAGTTTTAGATTATGCCGATAAACGTAAAAACAAATAAAACAATTAATTATGAGTTATTTCGACAAGTTTATACCAGGTAATGTTGCTATATTTAATATCGAATTAAAAAAATTAGCAAGTGCATTAGGAACAGATGCTGAATGGCATAAAGCAGTAATGCTATTAGAAAGTGGATTTAAACCAAACGCATTCAATGCTGATGGTGGAGCTAGTGGCTTAATTCAATTTTATCCAGATGTTAAAAATGGCAATTATAAAACATTGTCAGGGAAAAAAGTAGATCTTACCTATTTAAGATCATTATCTGCAGTAGATCAATTACCATATGTTTATATGTATTATTCTTCCTTTAAAAACAGAATAAAAAGCATTTTCGATTTATATATGGTTAATTTTATACCTGCCGGATTAAATAAGCCAGATAATTTTTTGTTAGATTTTCCACAATATCATTTACCTTCAGCAACAATAGCAAAAGCAAATCCGGCAATTGATTTAAATAAAGATGGCAAGATATATGTATATGAATTTAAGAATTATATACGTAAGAAAATTCCTGCAGAAGTATTAAGCGAAATTGAAAAAAAAAAAATAGTGGATTAACAGTTCTTACTATTATTGCAAGTTCTTTATTAATTACTTTATTTACTAGAAAATAAAAACAATGAAAACATTAACAAGTAGATACGAATTTGAAATAATTACTACCGACGATTCTTTAATGAGCGAAAAATGTAATACAATAGAATTAGAAAATACTGGAGATGTAGATTTTGTAATTGACGAAGTAATTAAAGTTAGTCCTGGTACTTCAAAAATTTTGGGAGGTAGAACTAATGTAGCTATTAATCAAGAATTCGAAATTGTATTTCCAAACGCAGGAACAAAATCATGTACAATAACCAAAGAATTTATTGAATAATGAATACAGGACTAGGCATAAATACAATAAAAAAAAGTCAAAGTACATTACTTGAATTTACAAGCGAGTTAACTGATTTAATTATTGATACAAATAATTGGGACGATAATGGCGAATATATTGGAATTACAACAGGAATGATAAAAGGACAAACATATATTGATGTTGCCAATAAAACCAAGTACGAATACACTGGAGTAACAGTTATTCGATTTCCAATAAATGTAATAGTATCATAATCTTATTAATATGAAATATTTAATTTTAATAATTTTGTTTGCATTTGTTGCGAACTTCAGTTATTCACAAAATTGGCCAAAAGTAAAATTTTCAGATTTCGAGAGTATAAGAACTGGCTCTAGTTTGTTTACTTATCGACTTATAAATAAAAATAATATAGTCGAATCTTCATTATATAAAGATAACGACATTTGGAAGGTTGGCGTTCAAAAAACAGAAACCGATTCAAGTGCATATATCTCATATTTTAATACATCCACTGAAAAGGATGCATTTGTTCAGGTTAATGATCAAGGCGTTATTATGCGGCATAGTTTAAATAAGACCCAACAAAACGATATAAATATAAGCGAATATTCAACTATATTTAGAATGGGATCGAGTGCATGGCTTATTCAAGAACAAAATAGTTTAACTAGATTTAAGAGTATAACTAAATTCGAAAAAAATTTATTATTGCCATATATTAAAACCATTACAGGTAAAACATACGGAATAGTAATGGATGGCGATACTTTGAAAAAACAATTACTAGGTAGTACTATATTTGCTTCAGATACCATTATTGTTGATTCAAGAAATGATACAATATTTGATGTATATTCTAATAATAATTTAAGAATAGGTTATTTGGCTGGAGTTAATTTATTTAATCCATATAGTATAGCAATAGGTTCTGGAGCATTATCTAAAACAAACATAGATGCATCTAAAAATTTAGCATTGGGAAACCAAGCATTATATAATAATACCAGTGGGAGTTATAATTGCGCAATTGGCTATCAATCGTTGAAATATAATATTGAAGGAAATTATAATTTAGCAATTGGCGCATATAGTTTGAATAGTAATACATATGGTGGTGGAAATATTGCATTAGGAGCGCAGGCCTTAGAACTGAATACAGAAGGTAGTGGGAATATTGCATTAGGCAGTACTTTGATAAATAATACCTTAGGAAATAATAATATAGCAGTGGGTGGTCTTAGTTTGTTTAAAAACACTATTGGTTCTGATAATATTTCACTTATGGGACTTAATGAAAATATCAGTGGTAATGATAATTTGGCAATAATGACTGGAGCATTAGGGCTAAATACTGAAGGAAGCCATAATATAGCAATTGGAAATTCTGCAGGTCGTAGTGTACTTGGAAGTAATAATATTCTAATAGGATATAAGGCAGGTTATACCGAAAGAGGTTCAAATAAACTATATATTTCAAATTCTGAAACTACAACACCACTTATTAAAGGCGATTTTTCTACTAATAAATTAGAGTTGAATGCTGATTTATATATACAGCCATCACAGGCATTTTATTTTGGAAACGAACAAACCGACGGTTCCTGGAGAATAATTAGAAATGGAGATAATTTATTGTTTCAGCGTTTAGAAGTAGGCACATGGGTTACAAAAGAAACGATGTAAATTAATATGTTTTACCTAAATTATATAATACTTTGGATAACTAAAACTAAAATTTAATTATGATAGGCTATTTTGATGAAGATGAAAATGTAAAGAGTGTAACCAGGTTATGCTTTTTTATAATGATTATTGTAGCATTAGCAATATGTATATATCAAGTATGGTTAGAAGGTAAAATTGATATTGCTGGATTTTTAGCAATGGTAGGAACTGCATGTACCTTAAAAATTTCTCAAAAAGCAATAGAATCTAATAACGAAAAAAAAGAAATTAAATGAACGAGGTAACTGGCAGAATTACTTTAGTATTATCAATAGTTTTAAATGCGATAACTTGGGAGAAAATAAATATTATTTTAACTATAATTATTTCGATATTAACTATTATTTGGCTAGTAATTAAAATGTATATGTATTTTAAATACGACAGGAAAATGCAAGTCGAAAAATATTTAAAATACAAAAAATCGAAACAAAAAAATAAGGAGATCTAAAGGTTGCTTAGCTTGTGAGGCCACATGTAAAAACCCCATAGGACAATAAATTATAGAACATTAAATTTGTCCATGTGTCTTTTTTTACTTTCATCAATAATTTTTGCATAAATCTTTGTAGTTCTTATATCTGTATGTGCTAAATATTCCTGGACAACTTCAATAGGAATATCTAGCGATAAGCATAACGTTGCAAAAGTATGTCGTCCAGAATGAAAAGAAAAATCTTTATTAATACCTGCTTTTGCTGCAATTAATTTTAAATATTTATTAAAGTCGGGATTAACTTTAAATACATAATAATCAACGTCATTATTAAATGGCAATAAATCTTTAGCTTTATCATTTAAAGGTATTGTTTGATATTTCTTAGTTTTTACACTTTTTATTTTTAATTCAGAATTATTTACAACTGCAGCCCAGGATAAATTTTTTATATCCGAAATTCTCAATCCAGTATAACATGAGAATAAAAATAAACGTGCTACATTAATTAATGTTTTATCAGTACATTTATTCATAAAAACATGTATTTTATTTACTTCTTCTTTAGATAAAAAAACTCTATCAGTTTGTTCGTTTCGTAACCTATATTTTTTAAATGGATTTTCTTTTATTAGATTTTTATTAAGAGCTATATTTAAAAAAGTTCTCATTTTCTTAAATGTTTTAGTAACCGTATTGGTTTGGTTAAAAAGAATATTTCTCATATAGTTTTCGTATTCCTGCAGGTAATATCTTTTATTTTTACATTATTCTGCATATCATTTATTTATGGTTTTTTTTAGGTTTTTACTTAAAATGTTTGCAAATTTTAATAAAAGAAATTATTTAGTTTTTTATTTTGGTTCTTTTATGTTAGTTAAATCTTTATTAATTATTTTATTATCGGCATATGTATTACATTTTATAATAAAATCGGCATGTTCGCATAATTCAGATTTTACATTATGACCCATAGTTATTAAATAAACTAATATTCCTTCGCGTCTTACTAATTTCATTGGAGAAATAAAATCAGAATCACCAGTTACTAAAGCAATTTTATCTACAGTTTTTTTACTTGCCATCCAGGCCATATCTAAACCTATTTTCATATCTACACCTTTTTGCTTAAAATCAGGTATATCTTTTCCGCTAAACGATTCTTTTTTCCATCCATTTAAAGAAAGTATACCTAATCGTAAAGCAACAAAATCTTTCTTTTTTAATTGGTTAATAAATCTATTTTTATAATTAATGAAATTTTTATTAGTGGGATATATTGTATTTGTGTTTGGAATTTTTATTTCTTTGTCAAAAGGCAAACAATCATAATATAATATTCTAAATAAAATATCTTTCGAATCGGATCCAGTTTTTTCTTGTATTAAAACTAATTGTTCTTTTATGAAATTATCCATATCTTTTATAGTTGGATTTATGCCATGTTTATTTTTATATCGTTGAAAAAAAAAGGCACCATCTATTAAAAACGCAATTTTATTATTTACCATAAATTGTTTTATTTATATAAATTAAAAAAGCCACACAATAAAGTATGGCTTATTAGTGGCCTACCACCATCGGAATTGTTCGAATAACGGCCTACCGTTATCGGAATACAAAAATATGATAGCCTACTATCATCGGAATTAATCTTATGATTTAAAAAAATCATTAGATTTTGTACTGCAAATTTATAACTAAATTTTATATTAATCATTATGAATAATAATTTTTTTATCTATTTTAAGATATTTTTATACACATATTAACATAGTTGCTTTTATAAATAGACAAATACGTATAATATCGTTATGTTATTTATCTTGAATATTTTTTCCTTTTCCATATTTTCATCTATTTAAAATTTCTAAAACTTTTTTTGGATTTTAAAACTTTATGATATATATTTGCATAATTAAAACATGATTTGCAATAATCAAATATTAAACCAAAATGAGTAAAGTAATTTTAAATAACGAATCGCTTAAAAAATTAAATGAGTATTATAACGCATTGTCGTATGTTGATAGGCTTGTTTTGCGAGATAAATTAATGTTGGCGTTAATGATTGATAAAAATAGATTTTATGCACTTTTAAACGGCCGTGTATTAATGCGTGATTTATATGCTGCAATTATAAATCAGGTAATAGGCAAAGAATTACTTACAATAGCAACAACAACTAAAAAACAATAATATGGCTGGCCAAATAATAATTTTACAATTAAGCGAAGATAAATTAAAAGAACTTATAAATAGTTCAATAGTCGATGCTTTAAACAAACACGAAACCGATACAAGCAACAAAACGGTATTAAATAAAAATCAAGTTGCAAAAATGTTAAAAAAGCATCCAAGCACAATAACAGGAATGTGCCACAGAGGTTTATTAAAAACCACAATCGATGGCCGCATACCCCTTACTAGTGTTAACGAGTATTTAGGCAAAAATAAAAATATTGGGTAAGCTCTGCTGGGGAGCAACTTACCCCATGTGGCCGAAAAAGTAAAGCAAACTTTGGTCGGTTGGCCCCTAGCCCTGGGTTTAAATAAGGGCTATTTTTTTTAAAGGTATTATAAAGTATTAAAAATATGGCATTTAAAAATAGCAAACAAAAACCTGCAGTAAAAATTCAAATAGTTTTACCTTGTATAAAAGACAAACTATGTCCGCCAAAAAATAATAACTGTTTAATATCGTCGTGTTGCAATGTTTGCAATTTAGATCATTGTATAAATCGTTGCAATTATTCACTTTTAAAATAACCAATTAAAAACCGACCATGCTACACATACGAACCGACTACAACAAAAGAATTCAAGATTCCGAAAATATTATTCCTGCAAAAGAACCTGTAATGTTATTTCGAGCACAGGATAAACACATGCCTTCTATTTTGCGCCATTATGCTTTATTGCTACGTAAAGACAACGACGAAGCAATGGCCCAATTAATAGATAAGCATATATTAAATGTAATTACCTGGCAAGAAACAGTAAAGCGCAAACAGCCCGATTGTCCACAATTAAAATTAGAACTATGAATATTTACATTAAAAAAGATAAGCCAAGCAAGAACCTTTATTTAAGTATTGAAGTTTCGGAAAAAGAGGCTAAAATAATTTATGGATTAGCTACAAAAGAAAAAAATATGTTACTGGCTCAAATTACCAAATTAAAAGAAATGCCCGATACTACAACCGAGCAAGTAATAAATGTAGTATTAGAAAATTATAAAGTATTAAATACATTAACCACAGCACTAAAGCAAGTAATATGATTACAGTAAACGAAATAAATCAATTACGCGATGCCGTTCGCTCCTATTACGAATCTACAAAAATACGAGTAGGCCACTTAACTCCAGTACAAGAAAAGCAATATACCAATTGCAATATTATAATTAAAAAACTAACCACACAGCAAAAACAATTAGCGTTTTACGGTGGTTTAGATATTTTAATTAAAAAAGGATTAAACCAGGATTACTCAAAGCAAACAGAATTAGATTTATTTGCCGATAATACACTAAATAAAATCGACATCGAACAGGAATAAAGTTTTAAAAAACATGGTTGAAAATCATCAACATAGCCTCTCTCGATAATAATAGACTTAACTGGAGTGATTTTAATGAAACAAGAATTAGAAGAAAATAGAATAAACCAATCGTTTCTCGACAGCAATAAACGCTTCGAATCGAAACTAGCTACAAAGCGTCGTGAGGCAATAGCCATGATAAATCAAGTTTGCGATCATATTTACAACCAAACAGGCATACAATTGCCACAAACCAAAAAAGAATTTATTCGCCAGTGCGAAA
>CAYTJB010000023.1:8883-10056 GCA_964437995.1 uncultured Bacteroides sp.
GAATGTGCCGATGTTTACGAATATTTCGAAAACACAATAAATTTTTACTACACAATTTTAGGATCAGGCGCAACATTGGCAAATTACGAACAAATAGGCAATCAGTTAAAAACCTTTACTGTTGCACATATGTATAGCAAAAATAGATTATGCCCTGTATGGAACTGGCGCAAATCGCAATTAATACGCAAAAAATATTCTGAGTATTTAAGCGAAACAAAATTGTGGGAAAACTACCATCCAGTGCATATAGTGCTTACGGTACCACATAATAAAAAAGGTTATAAAAACGAAAAATTTTATGGCCAGGAGTTACTTCGTTATTTTAATATTTTGCGCAAATATCCATTTTTTAAAAAATCGGTATATGCTGGCGAATTAGTATTAGAAACCAAGCAAAGTAAAAACGATAATGGATTACACATTCATATACATTCGTTTGCATTACTGCACAAAGGCGAAAGCGTAAATAATTTTCGTAATGATTTGCAAAAATACTGGAGTCGCTTAACTGGAGGCAATCAGATCTGGTGCGAAACATTATATTTTTACGAAAAAGATGAAGCAGGTAAATGGATTACCGAAAAACGAAAAGTAGTATATCCAGAGCCAGTAGAGGCCGACGATTTAATGTACGAAATAGAAGAAGTAGAAGAAACAAAAGAAGTACGTAAAAAAATATATGTAGATGCACGCATTCGCGAAATAAATAAAAATCAGAATATAAGCGATGACGAACGCAACGAAGCCATTAAAAATATATTTTTATCGGGAGTACTGGAGTGTATAAAATATCATTTTAAACAAGATGCTTTTTTTGTAAATAATTCTAAAACCGAGTACGATGTATTTCTAATAAGCGAAATATTAGAAAAAACGAAACGAAAACGAATGTACGCTAGATACTTTGCATTTTATAAAGAGAAAAAATTAAATTTCGATAATCTTTATAACGAAGATGAACTAACAGTACAAGAAGTTGATAGCGATATAGAACCTACCGAAAACGATATTAACGCAGAAGAAAACATAATTCCTACTTCGGCAGTTTGTCGAAATCCATTTACTGGATCACTGGTTCCACTAGACCAGGTTAAATTATTAATATTTCGGCCAGAAAAGCGGCGGTATAAATCGCGCACTTTGGGTTTGTCTTCGGTGGCGTGGCACAGG
>CAYTJB010000023.1:10149-11862 GCA_964437995.1 uncultured Bacteroides sp.
TGATAGGTAAGCGACCGCCAATAAAAAAATTAAATTCTCAATTATAAACAACAAAAACAAATAACTATGTTAAAAATGCAATTAATCGGAAACTTAGGATTAGATTCCGAAATTAGACAAGTAAACGGCAAAAAGGCAATAACTTTTAATATTGCCGAAAACCAAAGTTACACCAATGGCAAGGGCGAAAAAATAAGTAAAACAACATGGGTAAGCTGATCTCTTTGGCGCGATACCGACCAGAGCACCGAACTTGCAAAATACCTACTAAAAGGCACTAAGGTATATGTAGAAGGCCGTCCCGATTTTAAAACTTATACTTCAAATGGCGAAACAGTAGTAAGTATAAATTTAACGGCAATACATATAGAATTATTAGATTCTAAAAAGGAGGACTAGTTATGAAAAGAATAAATGCAAGTTATGAGGTATTAAGTGTTATAGATGGAAATACCATTTTAAAAAACATTGAAATTGCAGGAAGAACGTGTTATAAGAGTGAAGATAAAATAACTGAAACAAGTTCAAAAGAATTTGTCAAAATGCTAATATCTAAAGGACATGAAAGTGTATTAGAACATGAGAAAATTACAGTAAAATTTATTTGCGATAGAGGTGTTTCACATGAAATAGTAAGACATAGATTAGCAAGTTTCAGTCAAGAAAGCACACGTTATTGTAATTATTCAAGTAATAAATTTGATAATGAAATTACTTTTATTGATATCAAAAATTATTTAAGTAGTACTGCTTATGATGCATGGCTTACTGCTATGTTAAATGCAGAAATTAGATATAAAGAATTGATAAATGCAGGTTGCAGTGCGCAAATTGCGAGATCAGTATTACCAAATTCGCTTAAAACAGAAATAGTTGTAACTGCAAATTTAAGAGAATGGAGATTAATTTTTAATCAAAGAACTTCAATAGCAGCTCATCCACAAATGCAAGAAATTATGTTTCCTTTATTATTTTGTTTAAAACGCGTAATTCCTGTAGTGTTTGACGATATTAATTAATTACATTGGGGGCAATGCCCCCTTAAAAAAAACAAAAAAATGGCAAATATAAAGAAACAAAAAAAAGTTATTTATACTGTACATGAATTTGCAAGTATAAATGGTCATATTTCACAATATAAAGAACTTGAAAAAAATATAGATAATTTAGTTGAAAAGAAAAAATTGTTAAATAAATTTATTCATAGACAAATAATTTTAAAAATTATTGTAAAAGCTAATTTTAATATTATTTTGAAACAAGTTAATAATCTACCCTCAAATTTAACGACAACATGTCTATCAGAAAGGTTAAAACAAATTTTTAAAATAGATATAATAGATTTAGAATCGCCAGATTTTATTATAGATATGGATTGTTTAATTGATGCTTTAACGGAAATAAAAGATTATTTTATAACCTCAGTTCTTGAAATTATTGAAAAGATTATAAATAAATTAATGGATATACATTATCTAATTTAATCTGTTTTGTAACCACTAACGTTGGGTATATGAAAAGTAGCCCAACCACGAACTTTGAACAATGCACGAAACTAAAATGGGCTATTTTTTATATACCGTGTTATATGCTGGGCTTTATTTACGAACTTAATTAAATGAACGAATGATAGTAAAAGAAAAAAATGGGGAGGGGTTTTTAGACCTTAGAATTTGCGACAATTTAGAATTGATGGCAGAAATTAAAGATAAC
>CAYTJB010000023.1:11872-16744 GCA_964437995.1 uncultured Bacteroides sp.
ACGATAGATTTAATTTACTGTGATATACTTTACGGAACTGGAAAGGATTTTATGGATTATAAAGATTTATACCCAATGCGTGAAATAATAGAAGCACATTATTTACCAAGATTGAAAGAGATGCACCGAGTTTTAAAAAGTACAGGTAGTATCTATTTACAAATGGATTACAGAATAGTGCATTGGGTTCGTTGTATGATGGACGATATATTTGGATATGGTAATTTTAGAAATGAAATTATATGGCATTACCGAACAATGAAAAATGATACAAAATCATTTAAAGAAAAACACGACAATATTCTGTTTTACAATAAATCAAACGAATATACATTTAATGCTGATGATGTTAGAATAGAACATACTGAAGCTACAAAGAAACGATATAAACGTGCAAAAAGCGGATTTACGCAAGGCGAGTTAAAAGATAAAGGCAAAATACCAAATGATGTATGGGTTGATTGCTATTTAGTGAACAACCAATTTACAAGGGAAAGTATAGGTTATGCAACTCAAAAACCAAAATCATTAATTGAGAGGATAATAAAAGCAAGTAGTAATGAAGGTGATTTGGTTGCAGATTTTTATAGTGGTAGTTTTACAACTGCCGAAGTTTGCAAAGATTTGAAACGAAACTTTATTGGGTGTGATATTAACCCTAATTGCTTTGAAAAAGCAAAAGAGCGTGGGCTTTTTTCTTTTACGGATGAACCCACAAAAGTTGATTAAATGCACGGACTTAGCCTTGCATATAACGAATGGCGGTATGCTACGTGCCGGATTAATAACGAAACACTATCAAATTATGACAGAACTTAATAAACAACAGGAACTTTGGCAAACCACTACACCCGGCATGGAGTATGACCGCGTGTTACCTGCCATTTTTCGTGTTCTAAATCTTTGTGCTGGGGTTGGCGGTAATCGCAAAAACTGGAAAGATTGCCAGGTTACAGCGGTTGAAAATGACCCTAAAATAGCAGCACTTTATAAAAAACTTTACCCGAATGACACGGTAATTACTGGCGATGCTTACGAATATTTAAAGAATAATTATGAAAACTTTGATTTCGTTTGGATTTCTCCACCATGCCAAAAGCATAGTAAAATGATGAAATTTACAAGACATAAAGTAGCCGATTACCCAGACTTTAAACTTTATGAAGTGATTGTGTTTTTAGATAACTTTTTTAAAGGAAAATGGGTTGTTGAAAACGTGAAGCCTTATTACAAACCATTAATTGAACCTACATGCGAAATTGGAAGGCATTTATTTTGGGCAAACTTTAAGATTGACCAGATAAAAGTTGAACAGCCTAAAAACTTTATAAACAAGGCTAACATGGAAGGTAAAAAGGCAATGATGGATTGGTTAGGGATTCATTTTGAAGAAACTATTTACTACGGTAAGAATCATTGCCCTGTTCAGATTTTAAGAAATTGCGTTCATCCGATAGTTGGTGAGGCTGTTTTCTTAAATGGCAGGTAACAAAGAAATAAAAGCCTCTTAAATTGCTTTTATTGGCGGTTAGTGGATTTTCATCTTCTTGGTTTTAATTATTAAAAATTGTAATTTTGAATTATTAAATTAAAAATTTATGGGATTATTAGACGAATACGGTTTAGATGGATTAGGTATGACACCTAGACCTGCAGAAAAACATCAATTATGTATTTCTTTATTTATTTCGGATATGTTTAAAAAATTTAATTCTAATTTTTTAATACTACCCGAAAGTTGTGTCGATTTAAATAATTTAAACAGTAAAGTACCCGATATAGTAGTTTACGACAATACAACAGAAATATGTTTAATGTTTATTGAGATTACAACTACTAAAGAAAAAAATAAAATTATTAAAAAAGCAAAGTTGTTAATGAACCAATATAAAATTTTAGAATCGTTTATTTACGATTACGAGTTAAACGAATGGTTAAAATTAACTGCAATAAATAACTTTAGTAACGAAAAATACTATTCCGACATATTAAATTATTCGTTAAAAGAAGCCCTTATATATACATAAGGTTTAGACTAAGGTTTTTTAAAGGTTTAAAAAACATAAATATCTGATAAACAGAACACCAAAAATATTAAAAAAAAACTCAAAAAGGGTTTTAATAAGGGTGCAAATAGTTGACAATATTAAAAAATAGTTATATTTGTAATTAATATTATGTCGGTTATTAAGTCATATAGTAAAAAAGAATTAGCAGGATTATATAATGTTTCCACAAAAACGTTAAATAAGTGGTTACAGCCAATTAATTCTAAAATTGGTCAATATACAGGCAAATCGTTTTGCTTAAAGCAAGTAAAAATTATATTCGAACATTTAGGCGAACCTGAGCAATAATTTTATTATGCACGTTCCTTGTATGAGCCTTTACATTCCCTAAAGTGCCTTTACATGCCCGAATGTTCCCGAAGTGGAACTTAAATAAATATATATTCTAATATTTGTATCTAAATTTTTTAATAATATAAAAAAAACAGATATGAAAAACTTTTTTGCATTTATTTTAGTTTTATTTATTGCCACGTTTGTAACCACAATTACAAACACCAATTCAGCAACTGCACAAACAGAATATAAAATATTGTACAACGATTCCATAAACGATATTGCTGGAACCGATACTACAATATATCATCCTGTACGAGGCAATAGTTCATATATAGTTCAAGCATTTGCAACAGGAACCATTACAGGCACTGGCGGTAAAATATATTTATTAGAATCAATTGACGGCATAAATTCAACATATATATGTAGAACTGTCGATACTATTAATATAGGCACTTATTGCGATACAATTACAACAGGTACAGCATTTAGATATTATACCGATAATTTTCCAGCAAAATATATAGGCATAAAACTACAAAAAGGAACTTGTAGGGGCAAAATTAAAGTGCTATATCATATGAAAAAAAACGAGTAATCACTTTTAAAAATCAGGAATATGTTTCAAAAAATTTTATTTTACATTCAAATCATTATAACAGGGGCTTACAAATTTGTAAGAGATTATGTTATACCAGTAATAAATTTTATATCGTTAATCAAAGAACTTTTAGAAAAAGAAATAGACGAGACAAAAGAAGGGACAGCAAAAGTTCTTTACGACAAAAATAAATTTGCAACCCTCTTAGGATGTACTTCCGATATAATAGAAAATATGATAACGGCATTTGTAGGAGCAATTAGATCTGTTTTACCAGAGCTGGCTCCATCGGGTCAAGTCTATTATAAAACAATCGATATTTTTATTAATCACATGCGTACATTAACGCCTACACAACAAACAATGTATTTGTTTAAAATAGGCTCATATATGCTTATGTCGTATTCTTTTAGCAGCAATAAAATTAAATTGAAAGAACACGAAGCCGATTTGTATGTGCAGATGGTTTATTCTTTTAAGAAAAATAAAAGATTAGGATAGTATGATTTTAAATGCAATTATATTAATAGGTATTGTTGTTGGTATAACTTATGTTGCAAAAGGTGTAAGTACACAAGCTGCTGGCGATAAACTAAAATCCGATATCGATGGGCTTAAATGGCGTGGAATAAGTAACGGAAAAATTAAATTAGATTTAATTTTTCAACATGCAAACCCAACAGCAACAGCATTACCAATTGATTTTATATTTTTAGATATTTTTATATCCGATAAAAAAATTGCATCAATTCGCCAAGATAGTTTAAATTTTAAAATACCTGCAAATAAGGTAATTAATCAAACAATTAGTATTGAAATACCATTAGTTCAGTTTGGTTTAAGTGCTGGTCAATTAATATTAGCAGGCGAAATACCTGAAAATGCAACAGTAACAGGATCAATAAAAGTAAATGGTTTTGTAACCGAGTATAATAAACTAATTCCTATATCAAAACCTTTTTAAATGAAATTAAAAACAAGCATAGGAGCTATTGAAGTATTGCGTCAAAAAGGAGTAGATTTTGGCAATTATACACCAACCTATAAACTTGGAGGGCCCTACGATTATTTAATAGGCATATCGGATAGAGTATTATTATCCGAGCATAAAAATGGATCGTTAGATAGGACATTAGAAACCATATTATCGGTAACTAAAAATTTCAATTTTCAAGTTAGCAAACTTGCTGAATTTTTAAAAGCAGATACATTAATGCAATCGTGTTTTAATGTGTGGCATTTTTGCGTAAATAATATAAAGTACAAAAACGATACATACGGATACGAAGAAATTCGTACCCCTTCCAGATCCTGGATCGATAGACATACAGGAGTAGATTGCGACGATTTCGCAATATTTTGTGCATCGCTATTAATGCAAATGGGCTACAATCCAAATTTTGCAATTGTAGCATTTAATAATAATGCCGATTTCGGGCATATTTATGTAGTTATAAATTCAACATTAAATAATAAGCCATTTAATTTAAACGATTATAATGGTGGGGCCATTACAAATGGAATTGTAATAGATCCTGTAATGAAATTTATTTTTAATAAACATCCATTAGGAATTACAAAAGCAAAAATTATGAACATTCAAATTTTAGGCAATATAAGCAATTTAGATTCTTCAATACTTTCAAAAATAGAAGAATTAAAACGAAGTAATACTAAAGAGGCAAAAGCCGAAATGCGCAAATTGCAATTTATATTAGCATTATCTGGTCATCCCGATCAGTTAACGTTTATAAAAATAATGCCTTTAATATCAGACATTGAAAATGGCAATTTTGTATGGAAATCGAAAGAGGCTAAACAAATTGGTATTTCTCATCTGGCCGAAAATGTTACGGATAAAAGTAATACTAAACCTTTAAAATCATTAGGTGAAGAGTCTAATGCTTTAAAATTTGCAGAAGT
>CAYTJB010000023.1:16754-19252 GCA_964437995.1 uncultured Bacteroides sp.
AAATCATTAGGAGCAATACTTGCAAGTAAACTATTAGCAACAAGTTTATATACAAATCCATGGGAACAAAATGGTGATAGAAGTTCTGATATTCAGTTAAGAGTTCGCATTAATGGAACTAATTTAGTAGGTGTAAAAAAAGGCAATGTAATTAAAATATCAAATGCCGATGCTAAATTATATTCTAAATTAAATGGGTATCATATTATAGAAGAAGTAATGACACAGCCAAACGAAAATGGAAATTATTCGCATGTGTTTATTACAACTGGTAGAAGTTATGATATTTCTGGAACATTAATTCCAGCAACTGCTAATATCGATTTCGAAATTAACACAAATACAACCGATAAGAGAAAAGGCATTTCTGGCTGGCAAAGAAATGCAAGTACGGTAGATTCTTATATGAATCAATCGGCTGGCAAAATCGAAAATTGCCGTCGTATTTACAATTTTATTAAAAACGAAATTATTCCAAATTTATCTTTAATAAAAGAAGCAAATCATATTATCGATGTAAATAATATTATTGGCGATTTAGAAGATTGGAAATGGTATGCCGAAGCTGCATTTAATCAGTGCGATGGTTTAAATACAAGTCGCAATGCAAATTTCAAAGAACAAAGAGGCAATATACAAAAAGTAAGCGATGTTTATAAAATGGCGGCCGAGCGATTAGCAGCTGCTGAAGAAGATTTTGTAAATAAAGAAAAAAAGATTCGCGACTGGATGAAAGTTACAAATTGGGAAAAAGTGGTAGATGCTATTATTACTTATAATCCTATAACTATTGCAGCACGTGCAGGGTTACTTTTAGCATTAAAATTAAATTTCCGTAATATTTCAAGACGATTAAGTATAGGCGAAAGTTTAGCTGAAGCAACATCGAGAGGATATAGCGAAGCCGATTTTAAGAAAATGAATATAGAATACGAAAAATTCGCTATTTATTTCGACAAAATGGGCGGCAAAAAAGAAAATTATTATAATGCAATAAAAGAAGGCAAAACGAAAAATGCATTGTTTGGTGGTCCTAAAATCGATGGATTAGGTGTTATAGATCCTGCAACACTATCGGCAATTGCAGCAGCAGCAGGTCCTATAGCCGTACTTGCAACAGCAGTAGCAAGTGTAGCCGTTTTATTTAAAGGTAAAGATGCTGAAGAAGATCCAATTCCAGATCCACCAAAAGGGCCTGAAGATTTACCAGATTGGGTTAATCCAACTGGTACACCACCAAAGGGCAAAACTCCAGAAGATTCAAATACTACCATGTATTTACTATTAGCAGCTGGTGCAGTTGCGGTAGTTGGATATAGTTTAACTAACAAAAAATAAAAATCATAAAATTAATATTATGGCAAAAAAGAGCAAACTCTTTAAAAATTTGAAAGATGTAAAAAAATCCGCAATGGGTACTATTATTTCATCTTCAATTACAGGCGGTACATATTTGGCGAGTAAAGCTGCTGGAAACTATGTTACTTCCAAACTCGAAAATCCGAAATATAAAAACATACCAGGACCAGGAATGGTAATTATTGGAATGGCATTAGAAGCATTTTCGGATAATCAATATTTAACAGCAGTAGGCCGAGGCATAGCAATTGCTGGTTTCGATAAATCTGCAAACGATTTTCTTCCTGAAGAAACCAAAACCAAAATGTTTTTAAATGGTGTTCCAAGTGTTGGACAAGCCACAAAAAACGAAACTCAGCAAAAATACGACAATCAGTATTATGCTAATCTAGCACGCGAAGCCGAACAAGAAGCATTAAGAAATGCAGCATTATACGAACAACAAAATAATGCAAATGCAAATGCTAGTGCCTCTGTTGATGGCGTTGACGAAATAGACGAACCTTTTATTATTAACGCAATTTAATTGTTAAACCTAAAAAAAATAAATATGCAAAACGAAAATCAAGTTCTTGCAATCCTAGGGATTGAAAAAGCCGTAATTTCAAAAGTAAACGATCCTGCAGCAGTAAAAGCTGTAAACGAGCAAACCAAAGTAATACTTGCCGAAAGTGTACTTACTCCAGCTCATAAATTATTAATTGCAAAAAGCAATGAGTTGGAACCATCAACTTTAAAAAAATGGGAAAATAACGGAATCGAATTTTTCGATGCTGTAAAATATGTTCGTAAAGATATTTCTTTAGGTTCAGGCATTATTGAAGTATTTACCGATTCTTTAGACAAAGAACCTGGAGTAACTAATTTCACAAAAGCGCGTTTAGATTCAAACGAAAATTTGATGCTAGAGCGTATTGAATTAAATTACGATCGTGGTACTGGCATAACTGCAAAAACTGCAGATTTAGCCCCAATCGAAAGTTCTGATGACAATGCAGTATTTAATGGCGAAGTAGAAGTTATTGTAGCAGGTAAAACTATTGCAAAAATTCCTACATCTTCATTTAGTCATGCTCCGAAGGGACAAATGGCAATTGGTAAAAACTGTAACGGTTTTAATTTAAATTCTCCAAAATTAA
>CAYTJB010000023.1:19262-20584 GCA_964437995.1 uncultured Bacteroides sp.
AAGAAGGCGAAGAAATTCAAATTCGTTTAATTACTGCAGGAACTATAGCTTCTAGCAGCGATAAAGATATTATTGAGTTTAAATTTTTAGGAGCTGCAACACGTTCACGTTAATAATAGTTATTTGTGTTTATGTTTAAAAAGCCTCTTTTGAAAAGGAGAGGCTTTTTATTAAAAAAAAAGTTATGAAAGAAATAAAATACGAATTAATAAAAGTAACAAAAGCAGTAAGTGCCGATGCTATTTATAACGAATTTTTAAAAGAAACAGATCCTAATTATTCTTACATAACAGGTATTTTATTTGTAAAGCATTCGGGAGCTGGCGAAAATATTCGATTAGGTATTTCAAATACTGCAGGGAATATTATAAATTTAGTACCTATCGATTTACTTGATATTGACATTGCTAATAAATCATTTAATGATTATTTTATCGATGTAAATTTAGAAGCACGTGGAGAAACTATTAAAGCATTACTACAAGCGCATTCAATATCAACCGAAATAGTTGGCGATGTTGTATTACGTTTAGAAAACATTCCTGGTATAAATTCAGAATACAATTTACAGCACAAGCATATTGAATTTGCAAAAGGATATTTAACCTACGATACAGCCGATATTATTATCGATTCTAATTACAAATCAATAAAAGGCTTTTGGGTTAATGGCCCTACTTCTGCAAGAATTGGAATTAAAGCAAATGGCGATTACCAGGTTAATTTAATACCTACTCAAATTTTAAAAAGTTCAAAATACAGTCAGTACAGCAAACGTTTTTTTCCTTGCAATTTTTCGGCAAGGTCGGTAAATGTTGCAGTCGAGTTAATTGAAGCATCGAGCGACGAAACTATTTTTGATATTGTTTTTTTATTAGAAAAATAACATGATTGAAGCATTCATTAAAATAGCAGCAAAACAGTTCCATTTCGAAAAGTATTCAGTAAGATCTGGTATTTATTTAATGCCCGATTGGGATATCGAATTAAAGCTATTTAATGAAACTACAAATCCAGTTTGGAGCGATATATACACTGGACATATTGCATATTATTTATTAAAAAAGGAAAAATAGGAGAAACAAAAATGTTACATTCAGAACAAGTATTTAGAATAATAATACAGAATAATTCGCCATTTTGGAAATTATTTGTATTCGATACACCATACGCAAAATCTAAGTTAATAGCATCTTACGATGGCGACGATTTAGAAGAAAAGAAAGATGAAAAGGATAGAGATTCTTTATTAAACAGATCTGTTCAGGTACTTCAATCGCATCTCGAAATTTACAGAAATAATATTGATCTATCATTCGAGT
>CAYTJB010000024.1:0-2061 GCA_964437995.1 uncultured Bacteroides sp.
CTGGTTCTTTACACATGACTATTCAAACTGCTGTTTTAATCGAAACATTGGTTGAATTAGGTGCTGATGTTCGTTGGGCAAGTTGCAATATCTTTTCTACGCAAGACCATGCTGCTGCAGGTATTGCTGCTGCAGGTATTCCTGTTTTTGCATGGAAAGGCGAAACATTAGAAGAATATTGGTGGTGCACCAATCAAGCATTATCTTTTCCTGAAGGTAAAGGGCCAAATTTAATAGTTGACGATGGTGGTGATGCTACTTTGTTAATACACAAAGGGTTTGCAGCTGAAAAAGATGCTTCAGTAATTGATTACAAGGTTTCAAATAAAGAGGAAGCGATAGTTTTAGATACTATTAGAACTTTACTAAAAGAAGATGCAAATAAATGGCATCGTGTAGTAGCTGAATTAAAAGGTGTTTCCGAAGAAACCACTACTGGTGTTCACCGTTTGTACCAAATGTTAGAAAAAGGCGAATTATTGATTCCTGCTATCAATGTAAATGATTCTGTTACAAAATCTAAATTTGATAACCTTTACGGATGTCGTGAATCATTGGCTGATGGTATCAAGCGTGCTACTGATGTTATGATTGCTGGTAAAGTTGTAGTTGTTTTGGGTTATGGCGATGTAGGTAAAGGTTGTGCCCATTCGATGAGAAGCTATGGTGCAAGAGTTATCGTTACCGAAATCGACCCAATTTGCGCATTACAAGCTGCTATGGAAGGTTTTGAAGTAAATACAATGGATGATGCGGTTACCGAAGGAAATATTTTTGTTACCACTACAGGGAATAAAGATGTAATAACTGCCGAACATATTTCACGCATGAAAGATCAAGCCATTGTTTGCAATATCGGGCATTTTGATAACGAAATTCAGGTTGATAAATTAGAAGCTTGGAAAGGTATTCAAAAGATAAACATCAAACCACAGGTTGATAAATATGTTTTTCCTGATGGACATGCAATATTTATGTTAGCCGAAGGCAGATTGGTAAATTTAGGTTGTGCTACGGGACATCCTTCATTTGTAATGAGCAATTCGTTTACCAACCAAACCTTAGCTCAATTAGATTTATGGAAAAATAAATACGATGTTGGCGTTTATCGTTTATCTAAAGCATTAGACGAAGAAGTTGCTCGCTTACACCTTGAACAAATTGGCGTTAAACTTACCCGTTTAACCAAAGAACAAGCAGAATATTTAGGTATCTCAGCTGATGGTCCTTATAAAGCTGAGCATTACCGCTACTAAGAGTTGAAAGCTAAGCTTTGCTTAGTCCCGAGAGGTACGATTCGGGATTCGTAAAGTAAAAAAAGCCAGCTTATCACTGGCTTTTTTGCTAAACACTAACGGCTAATAGCTAACTAATTCGTTATATGCAAGTTATTTCCATCATAAACGGCACGATATCTTTTTAGCGAAACCGTAGCAGGTCCTTTAAAAGGAGAGCCATCAGTTAATAAAAATCTCGATCCGCAACAGGAGTCAATAGCTGTTGTAAACGAAGGTTCTACCACTATTCGGCAACCATTACTGTAATCGTTGGGACAAGCTCTATCTAAAGCTACAAATTCATCCTGACTTGCTCTATATATAACTATTCCATTGTATCCGCCCGTAATATATTCCCAACCTCCAATTACATTTAATTCTTGGTAAACTGTTGAGTTAGGTTGAATATAAAAATTAACATACACATTCGGAATAGTTACTTTTTCATCTTTGCTACATGAGAAAAACAAAACAAGTGAGGCAAATAACAATAATAAAAGGCTTAATTTTTTCATCAAATTTTTAATAATACCATTATGCAAAAATACTATTTTTGATTTTAATTCTCTTTAAAACAACTTATTTTTTTCTTTTTTAGTATCTCAGGCAACCATTGAACAAAAAATCTTGTCATTAATGTAAATTCTTTTTTTACTTTTGCGAACAATTTTATTTTAATGAATATGAAAAAATTATTTTCTTTAACAATAGTAACTTTAGCTTTAATGTTTTTAAATTTAAGTGTAAAAGGACAGTTTGTATTAACTGCGATGATTGACAGTGT
>CAYTJB010000024.1:2161-4949 GCA_964437995.1 uncultured Bacteroides sp.
TTTTAAATTTAAGTGTAAAAGGACAGTTTGTATTAACTGCGATGATTGACAGTGTTCCTATGAGTACATATCATCTGTGCAAAGGAGATACACTTGATCTAAATTCTGTAAAATCAGATTATTTGATGAATAATAATTTTAATAATTCATCTGTAGGAACTGGTTGGTCAACAAATGTTACTGCAATGTGGACTAATCCATGCCCACCAAATGGATTACCGGCACAAGGTGTAGCATTATGGCTTGGAGCAAATGTTTTTCCACGAGAATTAATTACGGTTGGATATAATATTCATTGCTACACTACATGTAATGTGGAATTTGATATGAAATATGGCGCTAATCAAAACTCTACAAATTGTGAATCACCGGACGAACCAACAGAAGGTGTTCATTTAATGTATTCTATAACCGGAGGAGCTCCATGGACGCAATTTACAGGATTAGATTTAGCCCCTTCTGGTACTTATGGAACACCTGGTTATGTTAATGGAAGTGGAGGTTATTGGACGCCTGTTTCCAATAATGCAGCCACAGGACCCTATTATACATGGAACCATTATAAAAGTCAAATTCCTGCCGCTGCATTCTCTACAAATACAAAAATTAGATGGTATCAAGATTTAGCTTCTGGTAACAACTTTGATCATTGGGGAATAGATAATGTTCAAATTTCATGTCCAACGCAACCTTACCTCGAATGGCGTTGTATAGAAAGACCTAGTTGGCATGAGTTCGTTTTTAATCCAGCTCCTTTTATTGCAGACCAAGAAGGGGTTTTTCATTATATTGTTTCTATTATAGATCTTACTAATAATAATCATTGTCCTGAATCAGATACCATTACTGTTTTTGTTCATAAACCCATTGTTAATGCAATATCTGATTTGGTAATATGTATAGGAGATACTGCAATATTAACAGTAATAGACACAAGTATAGGTCCATTAACTTATCAATGGAATACAACTCCTGTTACAAATAACGATACTTTGATTGTAAATCCAATTATAACTACAACGTATAGTATCACAATTGAAGATAGTATTGGTTGTAAGGCAAGCGATACTGTTGTTGTAACAGTAAACCCCCTTCCTGTGATTGAAATAACCAATGACACTGTTTGTGTTGGCGATACTGCAATACTCACAGCTATAGCTGGCATAAATGATACCTATTTATGGGATTATAATGCTTTAACAACTCCTTCAATTTCTGTTTCGCCAATGGCAACCACAACTTATAATGTAAAAGTTACTACTCCTTTTGGTTGTATTGACAGCTCTTCTGTAACCGCGGTAGTTAATCCACTACCTGTAATTCAACTAACACCTAATACAGCAATTTGTATGGGCAGTCAAGTTACACTTACTGCAAGCGGAGGCAATAGCTATTTTTGGTTTCCTACAAATGATAATACAGCATCTATAACGGTAAGTCCAACAGATCCTTTAACAACATATAAAGTCAAAGTTACTAGTATTGAAAATTGTATTGATTCAGCATCGGTAGAAGTAAGCACTATACCACTTCCAATACCAACTATATCGCAGGAGATAGATACACTTTGTAAAGGTGCTTATACTAATATTTCGGCAGGAGGAGGGACTTCTTACCATTGGAATACAGGCGAAATTACTCCCGTGATTAATGTAAGACCTTTACATACGTTTGTTTATACTGTTACGGTAAGTAATTTTTTAAATAATGTATTATGTTCAAAAGATATTTCTATTCAACAAAATGTTAGGAATTGTAATGTAATTTATGTTCCAAATTCATTTTCGCCATCAGGCTATAATACAGTATTTAAACCTATTGGAGAAATTGTAATTTCAAAAAGCTATCAATTTGCAATTTACAATAGATGGGGGCAAATGGTATTTGAAACAACAGATATTAATCAAGGATGGGATGGTCGTTTTAAAGGAGAAATTGTTCCAGCCGGAGCGTATATTTATTATCTTCGCATAGATAATGGATATGAAGATCCGTTTGAAAAAATAGGAACAGTAACGCTTATAAATTAATTCATAAAAAAATAGAAAAAAATAGGGTTGCCATATTCAAGCAACCCTATTTTTTTTATATTTGCAATTAGATATTTATTTTTTCAACCTCATCCATTATAGTCCAACAATTGTATAAACGCTTATCAAACAAATACAAAATGAGTAAACTAATTGACGACTACAACGAATACAGGCTGCGTATGAACGAAAAAATACTTGCTGCCAACGATAAAACCATGAAACGCATTTATAATGCTGATACTAACGCTTATTTGGAAGGTGCATTAGATGTAAAAACCAAAGAAATGATGGGTTTAATAGCATCAATGGTATTGCGTTGCGATGATTGTATTCGTTATCATTTGCTAAGATGTCATGAAAATAAGGTATCTACCGATGAACTTTTTGAAATCTTTGGTATTGCTAATTTAGTAGGTGGTACCATTGTTATTCCTCACACACGCCGTGCATTGGAATTTTGGGAAGAAATATTGGCTTCAAAACAATAAAAAACAAATAGCATAGTTTTAATTAAGTATCAGATTTATAAAGCAATGATATTAAGAACTGAAAATATTGTAAAAAAATACAAAAATCGTACTGTGGTTAACGGAGTGTCGGTGCAAGTGGAACAAGGAGAAATTGTTGGCTTGCTGGGACCTAATGGTGCAGGCAAAACCACCACATTTTACATGACAGTTGGTTTAATAAAACCACTTTCAGGCAAGGTATATCTCGACGACCTTGATATTACTGAAATGCCTATGTATAAACGT
>CAYTJB010000024.1:4959-16451 GCA_964437995.1 uncultured Bacteroides sp.
AAGAAGAACAACATCAAAAATTAGAAATTTTGTTAACTGAATTTGGATTGCAAAATATTCGTAAAAGCAAAGGAATTCAGCTTTCGGGCGGAGAAAGAAGACGTACAGAAATTGCACGTGCTTTGGCAGTTGACCCCAAATTTATATTATTAGACGAGCCTTTTGCAGGTGTTGACCCTATTGCAGTTGAGGATATTCAAACCATAGTAACAAAATTAAAAGAAAAAAATATTGGTGTTTTAATTACCGACCATAATGTGCACGAAACACTTAATATTACCGACAGAGCCTATCTTCTGTTTGAAGGCTCAATATTAAAATCGGGAACTTCTAAGGAATTAGCCGAAGATGAACATGTTCGTAAGGTATATTTAGGTAAAAATTTCGAGTTGAGAAAGTAATACCTTTATTTTTAACCCTCTTTGCAGCCTTAACAATCTCTGAAAACGAAAACATAAACGAATAAACAAACTGAATAGTTACAAAATTTTTATCTTTGCAAAAATTTTAAGTTTATGAGTTTAGAGTTAAGCGAACAAGAACTATTCAGAAGAAAATCGTTAGAAGAACTGAATAATGTAGGAATAAACCCTTATCCTGCTGATTTATTTAATGTTACTGTTAAATCAACAGAAATTTTAGAAAACTTTCCCAAAGATAACAACCTATTTCAAAAAGTAAGTATTGCCGGACGCATTATGAGTCGCCGCATTATGGGTGCTGCATCATTTGTGGAATTGCAGGATAGTGTTGGTCGTATTCAATTATACATTAAGCGAGACGATATTTGTGAAGGCGAAGACACTTCTTTTTACAACAATGTATTTAAAAAGATGATGGATATTGGCGATATTATTGGTGTTGCAGGTTTTGTTTTTACTACACAAATGGGTGAAATCAGCATACATGTTACCGAATTAAAGTTGTTGAGCAAATCGCTAAAACCTTTACCCATTGTAAAAGAAAAAGATGGTGTTTTGTACGATGCTTTCAGCGATCCCGAACAACGCTATCGTCAACGCTATGTGGATTTAATTGTAAATGAAGGTGTTCGCGAAACTTTTATTAAACGTACCCGAATTATTCAATCAATGCGGGAATTTTTTAATTCAAAAGGCTATTTAGAAGTAGAAACGCCTATTCTTCAAGCAATTCCTGGAGGAGCTACTGCCCGACCATTTGTTACACATCATAATGCGTTAAATATTCCTTTGTATCTTCGTGTTGCCAACGAATTGTATCTGAAAAGATTGATTGTAGGTGGTTTTGAAGGAGTATATGAATTTGCAAAAGACTTTCGCAACGAAGGCATGGATCGTACGCATAATCCTGAATTTACCGTAATGGAAATTTATGTAGCTTATAAAGACTACAAATGGATGATGGAGTTTACCGAAAAAATGATTGAAAAAGTAGCATTGGATTTACATGGCAAAACTCAAATTCAATATGGTGAAAATACCATTGAATTTAAAGCACCTTTCCGTCGTGTTACTATGGTTGATGCAATTAAAGAACACACAGGTTTTGATATTTCAAACATGAACGAAGATCAAATTCGGGAAGTATGCAAAAAACTTGGTGTAGAAACCGACCCAAGCATGGGAAAAGGCAAACTGATTGATGAAATTTTCGGCGAAAAATGCGAACATCATTACATACAACCTACTTTTATTATTGATTATCCGATTGAAATGTCGCCACTTTGTAAAAAACACCGCGACAATCCCGAACTTACCGAACGCTTTGAATTATTTGTAAACGGAAAAGAATTGGCAAATGCTTATACCGAGCTAAACGACCCAATTGACCAGCGTGAGCGATTTCAAGAACAGCTAAAGCTTTCAGAAAAAGGCGACGACGAAGCAATGTTTATTGATCAAGATTTCTTGCGTGCTTTAGAGTACGGAATGCCGCCTACTTCTGGTATGGGAATTGGAATTGACCGTTTGGTAATGTTTATGACCAATTCAAACTCTATACAAGACGTGCTTTTCTTCCCGCAAATGCGTCCCGAAAAGAAAGCCACTCAATCAACCGATGAAGAGTTTGCAGCAATAGGAATTCCTGAATATTGGATACAACCTATACGTAAAGCAGGTTACAATACGTTGACTGCATTAAAAGAAGCCAATATCAATAAGTTATTCAACGATTTGAATGGACTACGTAAGAAAAATAAATTAGATATTCCTGCTATGAATTTAGCAGAGCTTACTGATTGGATTTCAAAGATATAGTTTTTTAACCGCTAAGAACGCCAAGAAATCGCAAAGGTTTGCTGAAAGTATCTGTTTCATCAGCGTCTCAATAAATAAATTTTTCAATTGCAATTGAATGTCTAAAAATAGAACTCTTTTACTAAAATTTTTGCATTTTTTTGCAGTTAAATTACTTATTGTTATTGTTTTAATTTTAATTGCATTTCAAGTTAAAAGTCAAGAAACTAAAAACCCTTTCTTTGCAGAAAAAGGATTTAACATTGGCATAAGTGCTTATAGCATAACACTTCCTGAAGGAAATAATTACCGACCGCTTTTATTGATGGGCAATTTTGGCTTACAACTCACTAAAAAAGAGAAAAAAGCTAAGTGGTGGATTATGTTTGAACCTCAGTTTAATCCTGTGTTTTTGGATAATAAATTAAAAGAAGCTGAATTTGGGATAAATGTAGCTTTTCGTTATAAATATCAATTGGCTCAAGGCTTTTACTGTTATGGGCAATTAGGCTCTGGTCCTCATTTTATAACCACTTCAACCGATAGGCAAGCTCATGGATTTATTTTTTCAGATAATTTAGCAATAGGAATTAGTAAGTCGTTAACAAACAATTGGATACTGAATACCGAATTTAGGATTCGTCATATTTCCAACGCCAATTTTATGACTCCAAATCGTGGAATGAATAACATCTTCTTAGTATTTGGAATATCAAAACGAATAAGCTAATACTGGTATTACAGCAATTTTAAATCGTCTGTACTCTCATCTTCTTCAAAGATTTCAAATTTCTTTTTTTCAAAACGCTTGGTTGTAGTAAATTTATCAAGACTTAATAACAAAGTAGGTAGTAGAAATAGGTTGCAAATAATACCTAGTAATAAAGTGAAAGAAATAAGCAAACCCATTGCTTGTGTACCACCAAATGTAGAAAGCATAAATATTGAAAAGCCTAAAAATAGTACAACTGAGGAATAAATCATGCTATAACCAGCTTCACCTAATGCGTACAAAACAGATTCTCGTATATTTCCCTTGTTAATTCTTAATTCTAAACGATAACGCGACAGAAAATGAATGGTATTATCCACTGAAATTCCCAAGGCAATGCTAAAAATTAATATAGTAGATGGTTTTATCGGAATTCCAAAATATCCCATCATGGCTGCGGTTAAAAGTTGAGGTATAAGATTGGGAATCAGCGATAAAACAACCATTCGTATTGAACTAAAAAGTACTGCCATTAACAATGCAATTAAAATAATTGCTAATATCAAACTTTGAATTAAGTTTTTAATCAGATAATTAGTGCCTTTTAAAAACACAACGCTGGTTCCTGTTATTTTTACATCATATTTTTCAGGATTAAAAATACTATCAATTTTTGGACGTAAACCTTTCTGTATGCGATTTATATCAGTCGTTCCAATATTTGCCATTTGCACACTAATACGAGTCATTCGTAAATTAGTATCTACAAAAGAATTTAAAATGGTTCTTTTCTTATTGTTTATTTTGGGCAAATATTCAGCCATAAATGCCATTTCGCTATTATCGGGCAATTGGTAAAACTCAGGATTCCCATTATAAAAAGCCTGTTTGGAAAATTTTACAACTTCTGCTATTGACACAGGTTTTGAAAGTTCAGGGTATGTTTTTATAACATCTTGCAATTCATCAATTTTTTTAATAACCGATAATCGCATTACACCTTTATCTTTCTTTGTGTCAATAGATATTTCAAATGGCATAATTCCTTTGAAATTATTCTCAAAAAACAGTAAATCAACGTACAATGGATCTCTTTTAGGAATATCATCTACAATATTTCCTGTTGTTTTGAGCAAAGTAATTCCATAAATTCCAATGCCTAATACTACAAACACAACTAAATAAACTAATTTTCTTTTATAAGTAACAATTTTTTCAATCCAAGCTAAAAATTTGTTTATGTTTTTATTATCAAGATGTTTGGTATGATGTATTTCGGGCGGAGCTAAATAGCTAAAGAAAATTGGAATTAGCAATAACGTTAGAATAAATGTTGACATGATAGCAATAGAAGCAACAACACCAAATTCAACTAAAATTTTATTACCGGTAACAATAAATGTAGCAAAACCAACTGCAGTAGTAGCATTGGTAAGTAAATTGGCTGTTCCAATACGCTGAACAATACGTGCTAAGGCTTTTACTTTATTGCCATGTGCTCTATATTCGTGATGATATTTATTTAAGAAAAAAATACAATTTTCAACACAAATAATTATCAATAAAGGAGGTATAATACCTGTAAGAATGGTAATTTTATACCCTAATATTGAGATAATTCCCACTGCCCAAACTACTGTGATAATTACAATAAGCATAGGAAAAAGCACCGCTTTGAACGAACGAAAGAAAAAATAAAGCATTACCGAAGCTATCAATAGTGCCAACAGCACAAACATTCTCAATTCTTTCTCTACTTTTTGAGAAGTAATGGTTCGTATAAACGGTAAACCCGAATAGTGCATTTCAACACCTTGTTTAGAGCTAAAGGCATCTACTGCAGTTTTTATTTCATTGATAAGTGCAATTCTTTTTTTAGTGTTTAGTTTGTTCTTATCCAATGTAATTGCCATTAAAGTGGCATTGCTTGCCTTGTTAATAAGCAAACCTTCGTAAAAAGGCAAAGCATAAATATGCTGTTGAATACTATCTAATTCTTGTTGAGTTCGGGGCTTGTATTGAACTACTGGTTTAAAATCAAACTTTTTAGTACTGTCATTTTTAGTTAAATAATATAGTTTTGAAAGTGATAAAACTTCTTCAACACCTTCTATTTCTTTAATTTGATATGTTAAATCATGCCAAGCATTAAATTTTTTCAATTGAAAAAGTCCGCTATCTTTTATTCCTACAAAAAGCACACTGCCATCTTCTCCAAATTGTTTTCTGAAATTTTCGTAATCAACACTTACCGAATCGGTTGCGGGTAACATTTTTGCCATTTCGTACGACATTTGCACCGTAGTTGCTTTGTAACCCATAAAAAGTGTTATCAACAAAATTACCAAAACATTCCAAAACCGATAACGTAAAATCAACCTAACTAAATAAGTCCACATAATATAACTGTATTTTTTAATCGTGTCAAAAGTACTATTTTATTATTTTTTAAAAGATAAAAATCTTGTTTATTCTTACAAATAAGTTAATTTTGTTACATAAAATAAGTTAACTGATTTATTGTCAGACATCAAATAAAGTGAAATTGCTGACTATTAACCCTCTACAACTATTTGAATTAAAAAAAAGTATGAAGAAAATCCTCTACCTTTCTTTAGCAGTTTTTATCTTATCTGCATGTGGGTCATCTTCCATTAAATATTTGGAAAAAGGACAATACGATAAAGCTATTGATAAATCAGTAAAAATGATTTTGAAAGACAAAAATAAAGATGCTGAAATTCAGGTTCTTTCTCAAGCATATAAATTAGGAAATCAAAAAGACAATGAAAATATTGAGCAACTTAGATTAACTGGTCAGCCAGATATTTGGGACAAAATATATAGTTCGTACGATGCCTTGCAAAAACGCCAAGTTGCTCGTTTGGCTCAAGTAATTAACCTGAATTATATTGATTATCAATACATTAATTATACTGCCGAAATTGCAAATGCAAAAAATAAAGCAGCTGAATATTTTTATGTTCATGCAAAAACGCTACTTGATAAAGGAGATAAATACAGTGCCCGAACAGCTTATGATGAGCTTCAAAAAGTAAAATCTTTTTTCCCAAACTATAAAGATGTGGACGATTTAATAAAAATCGCTTACAATAAAGGAAATACGTATGTTCTTTTTATAATTGAAAACAACTCTCAATCCATTCTTCCTATTGTTTTTGAAGAAGAATTACGCAAAACAAGTATTTCAGAATTGAACCAAAAATGGACTATTTATGATTCAAAACCTTTGAAAGACTTTTTTTATGATTATCTTATTGTTGTAAATATCAGATTAATAGATATTTTGCCCGAAAATCTTAATCAAAATCACTATACCGAAACAAAACAAATTGCTAATGGATGGCAATATAAATTAGATAACAAAGGAAATGTGTTGAAAGATTCTTTAGGAAACGATATTAAAATTCCTAAATATAAAACAATTTCGTGCACCATAAATGAAGTACAGCAGTCTAAGGCTGTTGTTATTGCTGGAACGCTTGATTTTATTAACAACGAAACCAATCAGATTATTAAAACAGAACCAATTAGAGCCGAATGGTTTTTTAAAAATGCTTTTGCCACAGCCTTTGGCGATTTGAGTGCTCTTTCAGAACAATCTAAATCCAAGCTTCAATCTATTCAAATGCCTTTCCCTCCAAATGTTGACATGATTATGCAAGTAGGAAATGTACTCAAAAACGTGTGCAAAGATATTATTCGTAGAAACAATTATTTACTTAAATAACATATTACGCAATAATGGAAAGAAAAATCCTATTTATCGATAATACTCATTCTGCACTGGCAGAAGAACTTACGTTAGCCGGTTTTCAGTGCGATTATTTTCCTAATTATACGCTTGAGAATTACGAAAAAATTATTTTTGATTACTTTGGTGTAGTTATTCGCAGCAAAATACTAATGGATAAGCAAATGATTGATAAAGCGAGTAATCTTAAATTTATTGGAAGAGTAGGTGCTGGCATGGAAAGTATAGATGTGGAATATGCCGAAAGCAAGGGAATTGTTTGCCTTAATTCGCCCGAAGGTAATAGAGATGCAGTTGGCGAACATGCTTTAGGGATGTTGCTCTGTTTGTTTAATAAGCTCACGTTTGCTGATTTGCAGATGCGTAAGGGTATTCGCGATAGAGAAGGCAACAGAGGCATTGAAATTAAAGGAAAAACCATTGGAATTATTGGCTATGGCAATATGGGAAGTGCATTTTCACAACGCTTAAAAGGCTTTGAAGCCAATGTAATTGCGTACGATAAATACAAAAAAGGTTTTGGTAACGAATGTATTAGAGAAGTTTCGTTAAAAGATATTTTTAAAAATGCTGATATTGTGAGTTTGCATGTCCCTTTAACGGACGAAACAAATTATATGTTTGACGAAACTTTTATTCAGCAATTTAAAAAAGATTTTTATTTAATAAATACAGCGAGAGGTGCTGTTGTAAAAACAGATGCTTTGGTGGATGCTTTAAAAAGCGGAAAGGTAAAAGGAGCCTGTTTGGATGTAATTGAATACGAAAAGTTTTCGTTTGAAGAAATGAAAATAAATCAATTACCACTTGCTTATCAATATTTAATAAACGCCGATAACGTTTTGTTATCGCCCCATGTAGCAGGTTGGACAGTGGAATCAAAGTATAAATTAGCTAAAGTACTGGCAGATAAGATAAAAGATAGGTTTTGTAAATAAGCTTTCCCCTAAAATTGCTCTTGAATTTCTGTTTTCACAAAGTCTAATGCAATTTCAACAGGCAATTTCTCAACTTTTGCCGATATTTCAAAAATTACTTTGGCTAACTCAGTGCAATTAGCATTTCCATCAACACTTGCAGCTGCATTGTTGATTAATTTTACCAATTCTTCTTTTGCAGTTTTTACCAAATCCCATGATTGACGAGAAATATATAATTGCTGTGATAAATTATGCTCATATTCTTCGCGGATGGCTTTAATCATGGCAGTTTGCATTTGCATTACGTTCATATTTGGCGTACTTACTCTTATAATTAAACTGTTAGGCGAAATACGTTCCATGAAAAGAATAATTCTTTCGTAAGCCTGCAAACGAATAGGTGTAATAAAACGTTGATTATTTGCTTGGTTATTCATTTTTAATTCAAGCATACGTTTTCGGTTATCGTTTTCCAAAAACTGTTTGATAAGGTAGTATGTTGCTGCAAAAACTACTAAAGATGGCAACACATATTTTAATATTTCTAATATTTCGTTCATAATTTTTTTATTAAATTATTTTGCAAACCTACGTGATTTTTTTGGAAAAACAGCATCTAATTTTAAGGTATTATTACGTTTAACGCTAAATGATTTACTTTAATATGCAGGTTTTTTGTAAGCTTAACAGGCTCTCCATCAATATTTACAACCTTATTTCTTTTACGCTCTATCCACAATTCGTTGGTTTTAATTATTTCGAGATAATTGGTTTTATACAATTGTTTCAAAAACAAAAGATGAATAAAAAAGAGCATTTTATACACGGGAACTTTTTTAACAATACAAACGTCAATCAGCCCATCGTCAATCTTTGCATGTGGTGCAATAGATGTATTATACCCAAATTGGTCGGAATTGGCAAAAACTATCATCAAAGCTCTCCTTTCTATGATTTCGCCATTTAATGTAAGCTTATATTTCTTAGGATGATACAATCTGTATTCTTTGGTAGCAATCGTAAAATAAGACCAAAAGCCTCTTTTGTGATATTTGGCAAAACGCTTGGCAACCAAAGCATCAAAACCAATTCCAGCAATACTTAAAAAAGCTCTTTCGTTAACATTCACAGTATCTACAGAGGTATAATTGCCTTTATTTAATACTTCAATAGCAGCTTTTATTTGAAAAGGGATTTTTAAAAATCTTGCCAAGCCATTGCCGGAGCCTAAAGGTATAATACCTAATTTTACATTACTTCCTTTTAATCCATTAACAACCTCATTTACTGAGCCATCGCCACCAACAGCCACAATAATATCCGCACCTTCTTTAACAAAGTTTTCGGTAAGTTCAATTGCATGATTTGCATGATTTGTATATACAATTTGATAATCATATTTTTCTTTGTCCAAATACAAAGTTATTTGATTACCAACATTTTCTTTTTTTACCATTCCCGAAATAGGATTGATAATAAAAACAATTTTTTGCTTTTCCAATGATTCTTTATTTTAATTTCTTATATCAAAAAAATTATTTCTGTTTTTCTTCTTTCTTCTGACTTCCGTCTTTCAGCTTCACTTCCATTTTATTGTTTATCAGGCTCGTATTATATTGCTGAATTACTGCTTTCAAAAAAGTTTCCATTTCTTTTCTTTGCGAAACGTCCTTACTTATCAAATTATTTTTCAGTAACGAATCATTTTTTACATGATACAGTGATATAGCGTGTTCTCCATCAAATTTTAACACATAATCGTCTTTAATTAATTGATATTCACCATTAATATAAGTAATATTAAAATGTGGTTTTTTAGCATCAAATACACTTGTTCCAAACGAAAAATAAGGCTTGTCGAAATTCAGAATATCCAATACAGATGGCATTATATCAATTTGTTGCCCTATTTGATTGCAATTGAGTTTTAAATTACCATTTGGCAAATAAAAAATTATGGGAACTGCGTACATTCCGATATTATTTTGGTAATAATCCAAATAAGCCTCCGAAGTATGGTCGGCGGTTATTACAAACAATGTACTATCGTACCAAGGCATCTTACTCGCTGTTTCAAAGAATTTTTTCAACGAATAATCAGCATACATGATACTTTCCTGAATTTCGAGATGTCCTTTCCTGAATTTCCCTTTATATTTTTCGGGTACTTTGTATGGATGATGCGAAGAAAGTGTAAAAACAGACGACAAAAATGGTTGAGGTGTTGCATTTAATTGTTTTGCATAGTTTTGCAAAAAAGGTTCATCCCAAATACCCCATTTACCATCATAGTCCTTTTCGTTATTATATTGACTACGACCATAATAAGTATCAAAACCGGCAATTTTTGTGAAAGCTTCAAAACCCATAGTACCATTGCTGCCACCGTGATAAAATGATGTATTGTAACTTTTGGTTTTTAGCAAACTTGCCAAGCTATTAATTTTATTTCCTGCATACATCGAAGTAATATATGCTTCGTTCATCAATGTAGGAATACCGGCTAAAATAGCAGGAATACCATCAATGGAGCGTTTGCCATTAGCAAAACCTTTTACATACACGCTTTTTTTAATCAATGAATCTAAAAATGGCGTAAATCCTGAATATCCATTTTTATTATTCAATGCTCCAATATGTTCTTGCGAAAAACTTTCTAAAATAATAATTACTACATTTAATTTCCTGAAATTAAACACGCTATCCTTAGTATTTATTTGATATACAAGATTGTATGTTTTACTTAACTCATTGGTATTTTTAAAATAAACTTTATTACTCAATGCCGGAAGTCCAATTGTTTTGATGATAGTAAATGGCGTATTTAATACTAAAGGAACATTTTTGTTTTCGGCATATTTACTTGCATTTATGATGTCTAAAGGTTTCAATTGCAAGCCACCTCTTATACCTATTATTAGCACAAACATTGCAAAAATAAATAATATACTTTGTGATAAGTAATATTTTAAGGTTGGTGCAACAATATCTTTTACCTTAATAATACTCGATAATTTGATAAATGCAATAATAAAAACAATACAGATAAGAGGTATATACCAAAAATCGGCAATAAATTGAGGAATTAATTTTTTGAAATCACCACCCACCGACAAATAGTTAAAAATATCGCTGGTTGTTCTTTTTAGTGTGAACCTAAAATAAATAACATCTATAAAATTGGATATTAATGCAATACTATTTGTAACATAAAATAGTATTTGCAAAGTTTTTTGATACCAGTACTTAAATCTTAGTTTTAGTGGAATTAATTGCAAAAAAATGAAAGCAAAATTTACCATAAATATTGACGCAATATCGAAGCGAATTCCACCAACTAAGATTTTTAAAAAATCAAAAAAATAAATTCCTCTAAAAAACTGTAAATTAGCACTATAAAAAATTATTCGAGAAATGGTAAAAAGAAAAACAAGAATGAGAATATGCAATATAATAGCTACGTAGCTATTATAGCTTCTTTGTTTGAACAAATATTTAAAAAACCTTCTCATGTTGGTGCAAAAATACAAAAAAAAGTTCAATATTATTTTTTAAAATATATGCTCGTATCTATTGCTATTTAAGGAAAATAATATATTAATAGGATTTGCTAACATTAGAATGTTAAAAAAAAATAAAAAAAATAAACGTATTATAAAAATTTTATATACTTTTGCATCGAATTTTAATAAATAGTAAAAACAAATGAAAAAATTATTATCTGTAATCGCAGTTGCTGGAATGTTTGCATTCGTAGCTTGCGGACCAAGCGCAGAAGAAAAAGCTGCTGCTGCTGAAAAACTTGTTGCTGATTCAATTGCTACTGCTGATTCATTAGCACAAGTTGAAATGGCTGCTGCTGAAGC
>CAYTJB010000024.1:16551-20459 GCA_964437995.1 uncultured Bacteroides sp.
CAAAAGAAGAAGCAACAACAACTGATTCAACTGCTGTTCAGGAAACTGCGGTTGTTGATACTGCAGCTGTAACAACTGACACTACAGCAACTACTCCTGTTAAATAATTTTGCAAAAAACAGGTAAAAAAAGAGAGGTACTTATTTACCTCTCTTTTTTTTTACTTTTTTTAAAAATTCACATTACACTTCCAATAAAAACTTTAATTTTGACAATAAATTATTGGGACATAAAAAGTTTTTTCTTAGTTTTGTTATTAAGTAATTAGGTTATTGGGTTATTAAAAAAAGCAAACAAAATACAATACATAATTACTTAATAACCATTAACTTAATAACTGCTTTAAATCTTGAAATTTACAAGTATTTACGTTACGAATAAATCTAATAAATTAATCCTTATCTAATAATAATACTATGGAATTTAGCAATGAAAAAATAGCTATTGCTGGAAATAAAGGCAAAGGAATCCGTTCCGATTGTTTTGTTACACTGGAGCTTACAAATACTGGAGGCTTACAAATTGAAATCCAAAGTAAAGTGGCAGTGTTTTTTGGAGAAGCAATAAAAAACTTAGCTACCTCTATTTTAAAATTCTTTGATATAGAAAATGCAAAACTCTTAATTGAAGATACTGGTGCAATTGATTGTGTGTTAACTGCACGAATAGAAGCTGCAATTAAAATGCTCGTAAATAGTGATAAAGCATATTTACCTGAAATGTATGCAGCAAATAACTATACTACCACAAAAGAAAGAAATAGATTTTCGAGGCTTTATTTACCCGGAAATTCGCCCAGTTTGATGTTGAATGCCGGAATTCACAAACCCAATGGTATTATTCTTGATTTAGAAGATGCCGTAGCTGTTGATAAAAAGTTTGAAGCAAGATTTTTGGTTAGAAATGCCCTCAGGGCAATAGATTTTTATGGTGCAGAGCGTATGGTTCGCATCAATCAAATTCCACAAGGATTAGAAGACCTTGATTACATTGTGCCAAACAATGTTAATCTGATTTTAGTTCCTAAATGCGAAGATGCTGAACAAATTCACACTTTAAATAATCGTATCAACGATTTAAAGAAAAAACACAATATTACCAACGAAATTTGGCTGATGCCAATTATAGAAAGTGCCAAAGGCGTTATGAATGCTTATCAAATTGCACTATCAGCACCAAACATTGTTTCAATGGCAATAGGTTTGGAAGATTACACAGCCGATTTAGGCACCAGAAGAACCAACGAAGCCACAGAATCATTCTTTGCCCGTTCTGTTTTGGTAAATGCTTGTCGTGCCGCAGGAATACAACCTATTGATTCCGTTTTTTCTGATATAGCTGACATGGATGCTCTTAAAGAAAATGTATTGAAATCAAAAGCATTAGGATTTGATGGAATGGGATGTATCCATCCAAGACAAATAAAAGTTATACACGAATATTTTGCACCTGATGCAGCAGAAATTGAAAAAGCAAAAAAAATAGTACTGGCATTTGATGAAGCCACAACAAAAGGATTAGGTGTAGTATCACTTGGAACAAAAATGATTGACCCACCTGTAGTAAAAAGAGCGATAAAAACAATAGATTTAGCTATAAATATGGGCAAATTATCTAAAGATTGGAGGAATGAAGAATGAAAAAATACGATAAAGTTGTTAAAAATGCAGTGGGACGTTTAGTTCCTACCGAAGTAAATGGAGTACCACAACATCCGTTTATGGGTGTAGGTAAGTACAAACCTGTTGGGCGAAAATATGCACCTCAAATTGCTTCTTGCTCAGATTTTCCTGCTGATGGGAATAAAACTGTTCCAACACTAAAAGATGCATTGATAAAATCAGGTTTGCGAGACGGAATGGTCATTTCCACTCATCATCATTTTCGCAATGGTGATTTGATTGCAATTCAGATTTTTGACATTGCAAAAGAATTGGGAATAAAAGATTTGGTTTGGGTTCCTTCCGCTTCTTTTGAGTGTCAATCGGTTTTAACAGAATATTTAGCAGACGGAACAATTCATCATATCGAAGGAAGTATGAATGGCTCATTAGGCAGGTTTACTTCTGAAGGGAAAATGAAAGGTTTGGGAATTTTACGTTCTCACGGTGGTCGCTATCAAGCAATTCAAGACGGTGAAGTAGTTATTGATATTGCTGTAATTGCAGCTCCAACTGCTGATGCTTTTGGCAATGCTACCGGCGATCGTGGGCCTGCTGCATGCGGATTGTTAGGATTTGCACTGGCTGATTCTCAATATGCAAATAAAGTGGTTGTTGTTACCGATAATTTAGTTCCATTTCCATGTATTCCTTGGCAAATACAAGGTAATTATGTCGACCATGTAGTAGTTGTAGATAAAGTTGGTATTCCCGAAAAAATTGTTTCTGGCACAACAGAAATCACAAAAAGCCCTGATCGTTTGTTGTTGGCAGAATGGACAGCTCAATTTTGCGATGAAGCCGGAATTATTAAAGATGGATTTTCTTTTCAGGCAGGAGCAGGTGGTACAGCCCTTTCTATTGGTATTTATTTTGCAGAAATCCTTAAGGAACGTGGCATGAAATCAAGGTGGGCAAGAGGCGGAAGTAATAAATATTTAGTTAAAATGCTGGAAGATGGTTTGCTTGAGTACATTCTTGATGGTCAAACCTTTGATTTGGATGGTGTGCGTTCGATGCGCGAAAACGAAGGGCACGTGAATACAAGTCCTTTTACCAGTTATAATTATCATGGTAAAGGAAATTTTTCATCAATGGTGGACGTTGTTATTTTAGGTGCAACCGAAGTTGATGTTAACTTTAACGCCAATGTTGTAACTCATTCCGATGGATATTTATTACATGGTATTGGCGGCTGGCAGAACTGTTTGCATGCAAAATGTACTATAATTCCTGTACCATTATTTCGTGATAGAATTCCTGTAATTTTAGACGAAGTTACTACAATCTGCGGACCTGGCGAATTGATAGATGTTATTGTTACAGAGCGTGGTATAGCTATTAATCCAAAACGGACTGATTTGATTGAGAAAATGAAAAATTCAAATTTACCAATTAGAACTATTGAGGAATTAAAAGCAGAAGCTGAGAGAATTTGCGGTAAAGCAGCCAAACCCAAGCTAAGTGATGAAATAGTTGCTGTAGTAAAATGGGTGGATGGAACTATTATAGATGCTATTAGAAAAGTGGAAAATTAAAATTTGACATATCATATTTATAAAAAGCCTATTTCCTAAGGATTAAGAGATAGGCTTTTTTAGTGTACGTAATTACGGAGGCTTAGTTTAATTATTATAATAGCTATATTTAAAATTACTTTATTAGCAATTTAACTCCGCCAATGGGTTGTGTGATTAAATATATTGCCTCACAATAAATTAAAAGTTAGCTGTATTTCTTTCATTTGTCATGCCCACATCCTGGTTCGCAGTACATTCTATTCATACAAACATTATCTTGATCAGTACTTGCTTGGTGCCTAATCCACTTGTACCCACAGCTTGTCATACTGATAATACCTAATCCTATAACAACAAATAGTAGAATCCTTTTTAATAATCCTCTATCTTTTCGAGGTTTGAATAAATTTGTTTCCATAATACATTAATTTTTTAAGGTTAGTAAATTTTTATTAACGATACAAATATAACCAATTCTAAAACAAAAAAATCATTTATTTTAAAAAATCATCAAAATTTAAGTGCTTTTCTAAAAACTTCTTTCTCAATATAAACTACTATAGCCATGTATAATAACACAAATACTGTGTTTACAATTAGTTTTATTGCCAAAGATTCAATATTCATTAAAAGGCTTATAAAGTAAAGCAAGAGAGCTAAACCTATAAAGAGTCCGATTTTCTTTAAATCGTAGTTAATATGATAATGCTTTTGTCCCAATAAGTAT
>CAYTJB010000025.1:0-10956 GCA_964437995.1 uncultured Bacteroides sp.
TTTGATAATTATAGTTGCATTATCTTTAAATGGATTTGGGAAATTTGAAACAGAAACTGGTTTATATGCATTCAAATCATTAATACCTGATATATAATTATTTATATGAAATACACAAGAAACCGTTGAATCGGGTTCAACATTTATGATTGTATCCAAATATGGAGTAGTAGCTGATTTTGGATAGTAAATTCGCACTCTATTATTGCACGCAATCAAATAATTACTAAAATAACCAGAAGTGTCTGGGTGTATTATAATTGATGAATAATGATTGTTTGGCAGAAAATTAATTAATACCGAATCAGATGAAACTGGATTTGTAGTATTATCATAAACATAACCATTTAAAATACCATTGTAGTTAGACAAAGGATAGTTAGAAAAGCTACCTAAGGATGCGATATTGGTTTTAACATATATGTAATCTTTGAATGTATTAGGGTAAATTGTATAGTTAATAATTAACAAACAGATTGATTGTCCAATACGAGGAGAACTAAGGTTAGCATTTGCTACATTTCCATATCGCAAAGTAGGAATGCTTGTGCTATTCCACTGACTAAAATAGTATTCTTTTACTTCTATGAAATCACCAATTCTACTGAGTGTTAAAGGCGTTTGCATACTGTCGGATGTTATCAGAATAATATCATTTGGATAAGCGTGTATCCCGCTTTTAAATTGAAATTCCCCTAAAGAAGTAACAAGCTTATAATTATCTAAATTAAAATTAATTGGATATTCTATTAACAATTCCATTGTCCATTTATCAGTATTATCAAAATAAAGCTCTGTAATCCGAAATGGAGTTGTAACAATTGGGTTTGCTTTTAATAATAAAGACGCAAACAATAACATTGATAGTAAAAATATTTTTTTCATACCAATTGATTTTAAAAATTTAAGACAAAGATACAACAAATTTCTCCTTTTTTCACATAAAAATTTAAAGGAGTTTTTATTACAAAAGCCCTTTTTGTTCTACTACAAAAAGGGCTTTTAAATATTTTGCTTTATGTTTTTTATCTTTAATATCGTTCAACACTAATTGATGAAACTGCTGCATCAAGGTTGATATAAATTTTATTTGGATTTTTATCAAAATCTGGTGTGCGATATTTGTCGTCAGTTGATTTCACAAATCCATTTAATTCTTTGCTCATCAATACATTGTCGCCATCTAATTCGCAACTTGCATCTTTAGGGATATATACTTTTATTGATGAAGCTCCTGCTTCAATTTTAATATTTACAATAGGTTGCTTATTACCAATTTTAAGCATAACATCAGAAGCACCTCCATCAAAATCAATGCTTCTAACTTTAAAATTAGCTAAATCAAAGTTTACATTAGATGCACCTGCTTCAAGTTCTAAATCCCATATTGGATTAGGATTTAGTGCTATTTTGGTGCTATTTCCTTTGTGGTGGCTGCCAAATCTAACTACTTTTTCTTCAACGTTTATTTCTACCGTTTTTATACTGTCGTCGTTAGTTGTATTTAGTATATGATAACTAATACTTCCTTTACTTTCCAATGTAATGAGTTTATTGGTAATATCTGCAATAGTAAACTCGCCAGCAACAGCTTCTAATTTTAATATAGCTTGTGTAGTTGTGGAATCATAATCTTCTTCCATGGTTTGTTCGTGCCAATTTACTTTATCGTCAGAGTATTTCCAATTCCAGCAAAAAGAATCGTTGCACGAATAATAATTGACAAGAAAAAGTCCAATGATTAGTACTACGATAGATAAAATAAATTTAATATACTCTTTAATAGGTATTAGCGAAATGCCCCATATTACTAATAATAGAGGCCAAAGCTGCAGAATAGCAAATAAATTAAAGTGGACAATGTCCATATTTCTCAAAATTATCATTGCTCCGATGGCTATCAATACGATGCCCCAAAATATTCCTTTGTATTTTAGTTGTTTCATTTTGTATAAAATTTAGGTTGTTTATAAACAATTATCATTTTTTTTCTTTCCAATGTTTCTTATTAGCATTGTAATTCCAATTACAATAAGAATAACGGGCCATAAGTCGCCAAAATTAACGCATGGAACAAAACGGTCTATTAAAAATAAAATACCTAAGGTAATTAAGATTAAACCGCCTGTTAAATTGCCATGAAATTTTCTTCTTTCTTTTTTTTGATCAAATTGATTTTCCATATTTGTTGTATTATTATTTGTTGTTTCTTGATTAATTGTTTCTGTTTCTTCTTCTTTTTTTGCAAAAATAGATTGTTCTGGAATTACAATCCATAATACAATGTATGCAATTAACCCACCACCACCAAAGAGTAGAGCAAGTACAAATGCAATTCTAATTAGCACAGGATCTATATTAAAATGCTCGGCTAAACCACCTGCAACACCTGCAATTTTTCTGTCGTTGATGCTTCTGTATAATTTTTTTTCTTGTGTCATTTTTCTTTGAAAATTTAAGGTTAATTATTGAAATGAAATAGGTTCTTCGGGCATCATTATCCATAATACTAAGTAGGTAATTAAGCCTACACCAAAGAATATAGTTGCTAATACAAATAGTATTCTCACTAATACAGGGTCAATAACAAAATACTCGCCCAATCCACCACAAACGCCACCTAAAGCACGATTTTTATTACTTCTTAATAATCTTTTTGCTTCCATTTTTTAAAAGTTTTTATTATTATGACGCACGAAATAATTTATAGGTTACAAATTTAGCTTTTTAAAAATGAATAAGATATAAAAATGATAGTTTTTTTTGGTTATTAATACCTTAACCCGGCAAGTTCCTTTTTGTTTTCCACGAATTATACGAATATTTGATTCGCTTAATTTGACACAAAATTTATAATGGAAAAGATTAAAAATAAGGCACTAATAAAAATTCTTGCAGATTTTAGGGTAAATAAGAAAAACGCTCAATCTTTGATAGTTGATTGAGCGTTTTTAAAATAAAAGTTAGTTATAAAAAAATTATTTACGAATGATGGTTTTTCTATAAACATCATTGTTAGAGTTAATTACAACAATATAGCTCCCCGATGCAAAGTTTTTCATCTCTATTTGGAATTGATTTTTGTTAATCGTTTTATTTATAATCTCTTTCCCATCAAAACTATACAATGAAACAATTGCCGTTTTCCCATTAAAATTAGGTATAACAACATTCAACAAATCGGCAGTAGGATTTGGGAATATTTGTAAATCATTATCTCTAAGTTGTTCTAAAATTCCCACAGTAAGGTCATCCATCCAAACACCATTTGCTATTGTTCCCAAAAATGCTTTATTACCAATCATTTGAATACTATTAACAATTATTCCGTTTTGCCAACTATTTGCATTATGTGTAATTGTCCATGTATTGCCACCATTAGTGCTTCTGTATAAGCCGGTGCTTGTTGCGAGCAGCCAAGTATTGTTGCCAATATATTTAATAAAATTAGCCAAATAATTTGCTGGAAGTCCGCTTGTAGTAATTTCTGACCATGTAGTTGTTGTGATATTATATAAATAAAGTTTATCTAATCCATTGCCCATTGTTCTGTCTCTAACAACAAATATTGCCTTATTATTTGCTGCATCAAAATCCATCATTGGTTCACCTTTATCCCATCTTTCTATAGATACTCTTTTAATTAAAAAATTACTGTTAAACAACCCTCCAGTATTTATGTCGGTAAAAGTAGCACCAAAATTATTTGCTTTATAAACACCGGTAAAATCTTCCCATTCATTATTTGGAGCATAAAAAGCAAATAAACAATTTTTAGGTCCTTTTAAAAATATTCTTTCAGTGCTATTTGTAGTGCTCGGTTTTTGCCATAAACTACCATTGTTATATGATACAATTAAAGCATAATTATGAGTGTTTGTATCTAAATAAGAAATAAATAATGCTGAATCGCATTTTCCGGCAAAAATATAATCTTCACCTGAGTTAAATGGTAATGTAATTGGACAAATATTCCATTGTGCTCCATTATTAGATGATTTGAATAATGCAGTTTGTTCAGTCATAGGATCTGTCATAACAATTGAAAAAAGTGTATCTTTCACTTGGGTTATTTGATTTACAAAATATGCTATACCCGAAAAACCGGGTATTCCGTTATTTGAGATACTCCAATTAGCACCTTGATTATTAGAAGTTATTAAACCTTTAATTTCTCTAGAAAACAAAAGAGTGCTACCTGAACGTGTAAGATTTCCTCCATAGGTGGCAGTATATTGATTCGGACTTAATATCCACGTAGTTCCACCATTTGAAGATGTAATAACTCTCTCATCAATAGCATTGCCGATAAAGCCATTTGTTGCTACTTCAATTATATTGCTTATCATTGGAATAGCTAAGTTAGTAATAATTTCATTAAATGTGCTACCTTGATTAGTTGATTTATATAATTTTATTCCTTGTAGAGGATGCATTGCATTAATAAAAATAGCATTTTTTGTAACCGAAATATCCATTATTTGATATCCTATAGGTATTTTACTTGTTGAAATATCATTCCATGTTTTTAAATTAAAATCATATTTATAAAGTTTATCTCTTCCATAATATAAGTTACCTAAAGAATCACCTCCAAGCCTATCATTGCTATTTGTAATATCTCCACTTTCAGATACTCCAAGTCCATTAAATGAAATTGTATCAAAAGAATTACCATCTGTAGTGTAATACAAAGTGTCATTAAACACAAGAAAAAGTTTGTTACTATTAAATGAATAAAGATTACACAAATTGTTACCTTGAAAACTATTATCCCAAATAATTGCTTTTGGTGTCCATGAACTACCATCAGTTGAAGAATATAATCGTCCTCCTGTCATATCTCCACCTATTACATATAATGTATTTGAGAGTTTACCAATTGCTTGAGGGTACCAAGTAGAGAAATTTAATAATGACCAATTAGTACCATTATCAGTACTTTTGTATATACCTGAGCCATTATTACTATTCGATTTTGCATAAAAATCGTTACCAATGCTAAAAACATATTCGCAATTTACTGTATTTGGATCAAAATTCTGAGTAACATTTGTCCAACTTTGTCCTTCATTGGTGGTTTTAAATATTCCGCCATCTGTAGCTACCAATACACAACTTGAATTTTTTGCATAATAATTAATACCTCCACCATACATTGATGAATCATTAAACTGAGTAATTTGACTTTGCGAATTAAAACATAGCATTAATCCAACAAAAAATAGATAAATCTTTTTCATAGTTATTTGTGTTTAAAATTTTTACAAATGTACTATATTAATGATATGATTCCTATTTTTTTAGTAAATACGCAAAAGATATTTTTTTATACCGAATGGAATCAGGTTTGCAAAAAAAACTTTGCTGCAATTAGCTCGGTATAACTGTTTAGAAACAGTTTTGTAAACCTATTAAAAACCAGTATATAACTGCTTATATGTTAACCAAGCCATTAATCCCATTCCAATTTCAATGGTAGCTTCGTCGATATTAAAAGTGTTGGTATGCAAATTGGAAACAATGTCTTTGGCTTGGTTGCGTATTCCTAAGCGGTAAAAACAAGCAGGTATTTTCTGAGAAAAATAAGCAAAATCTTCGGCAGTTAGTCGCATATCAAGGTCAACTATGTTTTCTTTGCCCAAATATGCTATTGCTAATGTTTTTACATTTTCGGTTATTTTTACATCATTTACCAAAAAAGGATAACCTTTGTCGATAAATACTTCGCAATTGCCACCCATTTCTGTTGCAATAGATTGGGCTATTTGGGCAATATTAAGATGAGCTTCGGCACGCCATTCCTCGTTAAAAGTTCGTAAAGTGCCGTCTATTTTAACTTCGTCGGGTATTACGTTGGTTCTTCCCTTTCCTTCAATTCTTCCAAAAGATAGTACTGTTGGCAAATTGGGTTGTGTATTTTGAGTAACAATTTGCTGCAATGCAATCAAAATGTGAGCAGCAATCATAATTGGATTAATATTTAGTTCGGGTGTGGCAGCATGTCCGCCTTTGCCTTTTACGGTTAGATAGATTTCATCGGTAGAAGCCATGTATTTTCCGGCACGCAAGCCCATTTTTCCGCTTTCTAAGGTAGGCAATACATGTTGCCCAATAATAGAGTCGGGTATTGGATTTTCGAGTACACCTTCTTTAATCATAGCTTGGGCTCCACCGGGAAATTTTTCTTCGGAAGGTTGAAAAATAAGTTTAACGCTTCCTTCAAAATCATTTTTAAGTTCATTTAAAATTTTTGCTGCACCTAACAAACATGCAATGTGTGCATCGTGTCCGCAGGCGTGCATAATTCCTTTGTTCACAGATTGATATTCGCAATTATTTTTTTCTTCAATAGGCAGGGCATCCATATCAGCACGTAGAGCAATGCACTTTTTATCGGGATTTTTGCCTTTGATTACAGCAACAATACCAGTTTTGGCAATACCAGTTTGAAAAGAAATTCCTAATTCTTTTAATTTATTGGCTATCAACTCAGCCGTTTTATATTCTTCAAAACCAAGTTCTGGGTTGGCATGAATTTTTCTTCTGATTTCGATAAATTCAGCATGATAAGCTGATGCTAATGATTTTATTTGCTCAATTTTTTTCATTATTAAAAACAGTTTGTAAAGTTATATTATCACTTTTAATACGAATCAAGATTAAATTTTTCTTGCCAGAAAATAAAAATACTTATAAGTACTTTAGGCACTTTAAGTACTCAAGGCACTCAAATTTTAGTGGCTATTGTTTTTATTCTGTAAACGATTGTAATTTAATTAAACTATTATACAGTTCATTATTATCAATAAGCGTTTGATGCGTTCCCCTTTCAACAATTTTTCCATTGTCTATCACAATTATCTCATCTGCATTCTTGATAGTCGAAAGTCGGTGAGCAATAACAATGCTAGTTCTGTTTTTCATCAAATTTGTTAACGCTTCTTGTACATATCTTTCCGCTTCTGTGTCAAGAGCTGAAGTAGCTTCGTCCAATATCATAATGGGCGGATTTTTAAGCACTGCACGAGCTATACTAATGCGTTGCCGCTGACCACCCGATAGGTTTGCACCTCTATCGCCAATATTAGTATGGTATCCATTTTCCATTTCTGAAATAAACTTGTGAGCATTTGCAATTTTGGCTGCGAAAATTACATCGGTTTCGCTTACGTTTTTCATACCAAATGCAATGTTATTCAATATGCTATCGTTGAAAAGTATTGTTTCTTGCGACACAATTCCAATTAAATCGCGAATATCAGAAATAACCAAATCTTTAATAGGAATATTGTCAATCAGGATATTACCTTGTGTGCAATCGTAAAATCGTGGCAATAAATCAACTAAGGTGGACTTTCCGCCTCCCGATGGACCAACCACAGCAATCATTCTGCCTTTTTCTATCGTTAAGTTAATATTATCAAGGACTTTAACACGTGAATCGTCAATATTATACTGAAAACTAACGTTTCGGTATTCAATATTTTGAGAAAAAGTTTTTTTAGAAATAGCATTGGACTTTTCTTCTATTTTTTCTTCTGCATCAATAATTTCAAACACTCTTTTAGCAGCAGTTTCGCCTCTTTGCAAATTGTAAAATGAAGTGATAAAAGATTGGGCTGGCGGTATCAGTCTGCTAAAAATAACCACAAAAAAAAGAAAAACACCTGAATCTAATTTTTGAGTTAATACCAAATTTCCTCCAAACCATATAACTACGAGTAAACCTATTATAGCAAGTGTTTCGGTTAATGGTGCGGCTAAATCTTTGCGGCGATAAACTTTAATCATGATTTTGGTATAAACATGATTTATTTTTTTAAATTTATCGTGTGCATAATCAATAGCATTAAAGGCTTTTATGATACGCAATCCTGTGATAGATTCTTCGGTAGTTGAAACTACAACGCCTAATTGCCGTTGACCCTTTTCTGAATTTCGATTGAGACTTTTCCCAATTTTGCCAATCAAAAAACCTGCCGGTATCAATGTAATTAACGAAATAACAACCAATTGTGGGCTAATTGATAGCAAAACTATCATAAAGAAAATCACATTCAATGGGTCTTTAATAATCATTTGCAGGGTACTTACAACCGACCACTCTATTTCATTAATATCAGAAGTTATTCGCGACATTATGTCTCCTTTTTTTTGATTTGAATAAAATGACATTGGCAATATTAATAGTTTGTTGTATATATCGTTACGCAAATCACGCACCATGCCATTGCGAATGGGTGCCAAAAAATACATACCCAAATATCTGAATAAATTGTTTAAAAATGAAAACAAAACAAATAAAATTGCTACAATAATTAAAACATAAAAAGTATCATGTTCTGCCGTTAATTTACCAACAAAATAATTAAGATTATCAAGGATTGATTGGCTATTTAAAGCTAATTCCGGTCGAATTGCAATTGGCTTTGAAATTTTAAAGAGGACGTTAATAGTTGGTATTAACAAGGCTAAATTGAGGAATGAAAACAAGATAAACAAAATATTGAACAACACATTCAATGCTGCGTATTTTCCGTAAGGTTTAATGTATTTGAAAACTCTTAGTAAATCTTTCATGATTGCAAAGATAGAATAAATGCTTTTTATTGAGGACGTAAAAACAAAAAAAATGATGCAACGTTATTATAACAGTTCATAAAGTTTGAAAGTTACGAAGTTTATAAAGTAGCTCTAATCATACTTTTCGCTTGCTTTTTTGCTTATTTTGTTGCTCAAATTGCTTGACACCAATCCGTTTTTTAGTAAACGGCAATATTATAGCAAATTATAATCAATGGTCATTTTGTCATTCAGAGGGATAATTTTATAGAAAAAAATAATATAAATGACGTAACTAATTAAACCGTTCTTTTTAAAAGTCATACTATTACTATGTTTTACTACGTAGCAGGGATTGACCTCAAAAAATTTACGCTACAAAACAAGATTTTGTAAAAAAGTGGTTGCATTGTGTAAGCAATACAGTATAGCGAAGTGAAAAATAAAATATTTACGAAAATACTTATTTCGCTATAACTTTTATTGCGTAGCATTTTTAAAGGCGTAGTTTTGAAGTAAATTGTTTGAAGTCTTGATTTTTTGTAACTTTTTTATCAAGGAAAAAGTTTAATAATCAATAATTTAAACAATATTTTTGTTACACAAACTATACTTTTATAAGAAAACTGAAAATAACAAATAAATTGATAAATGCAAAAAATACTATTTTAGTAAAGTAGAACTATTAGCATAGCTTAATAGTTTCCTCCCCAAATAACACAACTTTATCGACTACATGATATATTATATCGAAATAATTAATTTGGGTATTAAAAAATAAATTACTTTTGTTAGCAATAATTTTAAAAATCAAAAAAAATGCAAAAAAAATTTCAATTAAAAAGTGTTTTATTTATAAGTTTTATGCTGGTATTCAGTTTTGTAATGCAGGCACAAAAAACTTACAAGTACGAAACTGTTGCTGGCGATCCACTTAAAGCAAGGATTTACACGCTTGATAATGGTTTAAAAGTTTTTCTAAGTGTTTACAAAGATGCGCCTCGTATTCAAGCGTATGTTTCTGTGAAAGTTGGAAGCAAAAACGACCCAAAAGAAACCACTGGGTTAGCTCATTATTTTGAGCACATGATGTTTAAAGGAACGCCTAATTTTGGCACTTCCGATTGGGCAAAAGAAGAGCCAATGATAGCTCAAATAGAAGCTCTTTTTGAAAAATATAGGGTGGAAAAAGACCAAAGCAAACGTAATGAACTCTATCATTTAATTGATAGTATTTCTTACGAAGCATCTAAAATTGCTATTCCTAACGAATACGATAAATTGGTAAAAGCAATAGGTTCGCAAGGAACTAATGCAGGTACATCTAATGACTATACTGTATATATTGAGAACATTCCTTCTAATCAATTGGAAAATTGGGCAATTATCCAAGCAGAAAGATTTAATCATCCGGTTCTAAGATTATTTCATACCGAATTAGAAACCGTTTATGAAGAAAAAAACATGTCGTTGACCAAAGATAGCCGCAAAGCAAATGAAGCCATGCTTAAAGCATTGTTTCCTAATCATCCTTACGGAACACAAACTACTTTGGGCGAAGCTGAGCATTTAAAAAACCCTTCGATGAAAAATATTCGCGAATTTTATGCTAAATATTACGTTCCCAATAACATGGCTGTTATTTTGTCGGGCGATTTTAATCCAGATGAAGCCATTCAACATATTGATAAGTATTTTGGTAAATTGAAACGAGGAAATCCTCAGCCGTTAGTATTTACACCCGAAAAACCTATTACATCTCCTATCGTTAAAGAAGTTGTTGGTTTGGAAGCTGAAAATATTATGTTAGCATGGCGTTTTGGTGGAGCTAATTCCCGTGATGCTTTAATGATTGATATGATTAGTAAAATGTTATCGAATGGAAAAGCCGGTTTAATAGATGTAAATATTCAACAAAAACAAAAAACGCTGGATGCAGGCTCTTATCCTTATCAATTGGCAGATTACTCTTCTTTTATGCTATATGGTAGCCCAAAAACAGGACAAACCTTAGACGAAGTAAAAGATTTGCTGTTACAACAAATAGATTCGCTCAAGAAAGGAAGTTTTTCAAATGCATTATTGCAATCAGCAATTAATAATATGAAATTGAGAGAATTAAAGCGTTACGAATCTAATTCTGGTAGAGTAGGAGCTTTGTCAACAGCTTTTTTAAATGGCACACCATGGGCAAAAGCAGTAAATTATATCAATGATTTAAGTAAAGTTACCAAGAAAGAATTGGTTGACTTTGCTAATAAATATTTGAACAATAACTATGCGGTTGTTTACAAACGACAAGCCAAACCCGAAGAAATTGCAAAAGTGAGCAAACCCCCAATTACACCAATATTTATTAATAGAAATGCAGAGTCTGAATTTTTGAAAAAG
>CAYTJB010000025.1:10966-20354 GCA_964437995.1 uncultured Bacteroides sp.
CAAATAAAGGAGAATGGATTCAAAACCTTTTATTAGATTATAAAAAAGACTTAACTATTCAAAAACTTGGAAATACCAACATTCTTTACAAAGCTAATACTGAAAACAATACATTTAACTTGTATTATTACTTTAAAATGGGAAGCAATAATGATTTATTGATGGATTTAGCCGTTTCATATCTTGATTATTTAGGAACTTCTAAACATACATTAGCAGAAATTAATCGCGAATTTTATAAATTAGCCTGTAATTTTAATGTTTCAACAAGTGAGGATGAAGCATACATATCTATCAGTGGATTAAGCGAAAACATAGAAAAAGCATTAAGCTTGGTAGAAGAATTGCTTGCCGATGCTAAACCCGATCAAAATGCGTTGGATAATATGGTAAGTGATATTTTAAAATCTCGCAAAGATGCCAAAGCTAATCAGCAAAATAATTTTAGAGCTTTGGTTGATTATGCTACTTATGGTGAAAAATCGCCATGGAAGTATATGCTAAGTGAAACAGAACTTAAATCTATTAAAGCTGAGCAATTGATACAAAAAATAAAAGGGTTATGTCAATACGCTCATGAAATCTTGTATTATGGCACTTTAACTCCTGCAAATTTGAGTGAATTAATTACAAAATACCATAAAATGCCAGCAAAATTTATCCCTTATTCAATTCCTGTAAAATTTATTCCATTAGAAACCAACGAAGAAAAAGTATTTTTTGCTCAATACGATTCCAAACAATCTTATTTACAAACTATTTCAAGAGGAGTTCTTTACAACGAAAAACTTACACCAGAAGTTAGTTTGTACAATTCGTATTTTGGAGGAAGCATGAATGCAATTGTTTTTCAAGAATTAAGAGAAAAACGTTCATTGGCTTATAGTACACGGTCGGCTTACAATATACCAAGTAATCCTGATAAATATTACACCAATACAGGTTTTATTGCTACGCAAAACGACAAAGTTATGGATGCATTTAATGCCTATAACGATCTATTCAATAATATGCCCGAATCGGAAAATGCTTTTAAATTATCTAAAGATGCTATTATCAGTAAAATAAATACAGAAAGAATTACTAAAATGAGTGTAATTTGGAACTATTTGAATGCACAAAAATTTGGACAAACCTATGATATTCGCAAGGATATTTATACTAAAACAGCAACCATGACACTAAATAATGTGAAAGCATTTAATGTCAATTACATTAAAAATAAAACTAAAACTTACGTTGTATTAGGAAGAGAATCTGAAATAAAATTTGACGAATTGGGTAAATTCGGAAATGTTAAAAAACTAACACAAGAAGATATATTTGGGTATTAAATAAATTCTAAACCAAACTTCTAAATTCAATAAAAAAGGACTGCAAGCAGTCCTTTTTTATTGGGTTATTATAAAATCAAAAAATAATATCAGGCGTTCTGATAACGTTACTTTTATGAAGTTTTCTGTCGAAAAGAAAAGCTTCAAATTGTAAAGTATCCGAATGAAGATAAGGCAGCATTAAACCCACATCAATTTTGGTTTCTAACTCACCTTTGAGCGAACCATTTGCACTTATTGGTTCAATATAAGGGATTCTGTATGGAAAGGAAATTGTATCATTTTTCTGTGTTGAGTCATTAAAAACAGTTAATGGCTGATAGTTGCCGTTTATTCTTTCGTAAATACAAATGTGAAAATTGTTATAGTAATAACTTTCGGGGTCATAAGGAGGATATTTATCCGTTTGCCTTAAACCAATATCGCCATCGCCATCGGTAAATTTAAAAACAAAATATCCATAACTTGAAGAAGGAGTGTATAAAAACTCTTTATATTCAATTACTGGAATTACAGGGTATTCCTGTTCCTTTTTGCAAGAAAAAAGCATCAAGAATACAATTAATACCGCAAAAAAATATATCTTTGACATTAATTTAAAAGTTTTTAAGCTGTAAAATTACAATTTTATCAATTCAGCAATATAATTATTTCAATGTTTTTCGATCAACAAATTGACACTATTTTTTCGCAACACTCTATTTCAGCATTTAACGAAATAGCACTTGAATTATTTCATTTCCAATACAAAAATAATAAAATTTACAAGCAATTTGTTAATCTTAATCATATTAAACCAGATAGTGTGAAATCTGTGGAACAAATTCCTTTTTTGCCCATAGATTTTTTTAAAAATAAAAAAATAATTTGTGGTAATAAAATTCCATCTGATTATTTTGAAAGTAGTGGTACAACAGGGATGCAAAAGAGTAAACATTCTGTTACATCTTTAGTTATTTACGAAAAAAGTTTTTTAAACGGATTTTCGCATTTTTATGGAAATATTAAAGATTATTGTTGGCTGTTCTTCCTAATTATTTAGAACAAAAGCATTCATCATTAATTTACATGATAAAAACACTTATCAAAAAAACAGAACATCCTGATAGTGGCTTTTATTTAAACGATTATAGAAAATTATCTGATAAATTGCTGGAGTTAAAAACCACAAAACAAAAAACCATTTTATTTGGTGTTACGTATGCTTTGCTCGATTTGGCAGAGCAATATCCTATAAGTATTCCCGATGCTATTATTTTTGAAACGGGTGGCATGAAAGGAAAGCGGAAAGAGATGATAAAAGAAGAATTACATTTTAAATTACAAAAAGCTTTTGATGTTGCTACTATTCATGGCGAATATGGAATGACAGAGTTATTATCGCAAGCGTACTCGCAAGGAAATGGAATATTTGCAACTCCACCTTGGATGAAAGTGCTTATTAGAGATACCAACGACCCCAAAACAATGTTGGGATATAATAAAACCGGAGGAATCAATGTAATTGACTTGGCAAATATCTATTCATGCAGCTTTATTGCAACACAAGACCTTGGTAAACTTAACGCAAATGGCAGTTTTGAAATATTAGGACGCTTCGATTATAGTGATATAAGAGGCTGTAACCTAATGATTGAATAATGTTATAATATTACCAATTTCTTGGTATAATTGGTTTTGTCGAACTGAAATTTGATAAAATAAATACCTTTTATTAGTTTTTCATTCAACACATTATATGTTTGCTGGTTAGAGCCTTTTTCTTTGAATCCTTTTTCTATAATTTTTATTTCTTTGCCCGTTAAATCGAAAAGACGGATATCAACTTCCGCAGTTTTGTTAAGTGTATAAGAAATTGTGTATTGATTGCTTGCAGGGTTTGGAAATATTTTTATACTTTCGGTTGTAGGTACTAATTTTTCAACTCCAATAGGATTTAAGTTTCTCACAGAATCAATATAATTAATGGTAGTTGTAAAAGCTGGCATTATACCAATAGTAGTTTCAGTAATTTCGAGCAAAGGAATTCCATTGTTTTTGCCAACCCATTTATATTCTATTATATTTCTAACCATTGCAGGCAAAGGAATAGGGATAGAATCTGAACTTATACTGTCTTTTTGATAAATTATTGATTTTATTCTTAATACAGGGAAAGTGCCATAAGGTGTAGTAAGTGTTCCCCAGCCATCAACAGTATTTTTACGAGTTTTGGTTTCACTAAAAAAACCTAAAGTAGGAACAGTAATGGAGGCAGCAGAACTTGAAGAATCAACGTTTCCAAAGTTTAATGGAAATTTAAAAATTCTATCAGCATTATTGTATTTTAATGGAATGGGAATTGCATTTACTTGAGCTGCATATCCTATTAAACCATAAGAAGAACTTGAATTGTTATAAAAATTATATACATTACTCAGTTGAGCAGCGCCAAGACTGATATTGGGTTGTTTTAAAGCTTGATTAGCACTTAAAATAAAAGTTGGATAATAATATATAGGTGTGGATAGAACCGTTACAAATGTGTCAATAATTTGGTTAACAGGTATTAGTGATGAAAAATTCCATGTATAATTTGCCCCTGTGAGGGTATAATCTATGGCTCCAGTAGTAAGTGCTACACTTTTATTTATCATATTGCCCGTAGAAGGCATATCTGTGCTTGTTACCGTTATTTGCGAAAACGTAATAAGATTTACATTAACTAAAATCAATAATAGAATATATATATTTTTCATTTGTTTGAGGATTACTTTTTTACAAAATTAAAATTATTTCATTCAAAATTAAAAGAATTAAGAAATTTTAACGCAACAATTTTTCAACTAATGTAATTTTTTAAATCTGATACTTATTTTTGTATTGTCTATTTTAAAAGTGTTACAGATCCATGTTTATTATATACAATATTATCATAGCCTTTTGCATAAAGGACGAAGTAATAAACACCTTCTGCAGCCATTGCTCCATTATTTGTTTTACCATTCCAGCCTTCATTTACATTATTCCATTCAAAAATTTTCTTACCCCATCTATTTATTATCGAACAATTAAAAAACTCAATTCCTTTGTTTTGTATTATAAATACATCATTAATATTATCTCCATTTGGAGTAAAAAAGTTTGGAATGTTAATTTCTGAGGAAGGAAGAATAGTAATTTTTTGAGTAATACTATCTGTACATGTATTGGTATCAGCGTAAACGTAAGAGATAGTATGTGTTCCAACTCCTGCTGTAACAGGATTAAAATATGTATTAGTTATAGCAGCTCCAGAAAACACACCTCCTGTAGGTGCTACAAAAAGAGCTAAGTTAATCGGATTTGAACCATTACTAAGAAATATAATAGGAACATTGTTAAATATTAAGGTAGGCGTATGATTATCAATATTAATGTAGGCTATTTTCTGAATATTATTAGCATCAGTAACTGTAACAGAATACGTTCCTTTGCACAGTCCTGTGGCTGTATTGGTGTGTGATGCTTGTGAATTATTCCACAGGTAAGAATATGGTGGAGTACCTCCTGTAACTGTTACAGTGGCTATCCCATCACAAGTAATAATAGGAGGCGGATTGCAAATAGAATTGCATGTTCCAATAGTAGGTGTTGAGGCAGAATTACTCCATGCACCGCCATCGGGTATTCTTCTCCATGATTGTCCAACGAAAAAACTTGGGTCTTGGTTTGTTATGTACGTTTTAATCGTTGTAGGAATTAAATCGTAAGAAGGTAAGGATGTTGCATTAGAACAGCCAGAGCAAGACGGTACGCAAGGAGAACAAGTCATACATGAATTGGTAGTGCTATTCCAGGAAATTGCATCTTGAGGGATTCCATTTTTATCATAAAAAGCAAACCATCCGCCTGCATTTGGAAACCATAAACGATTTCCTCCTCCTAAACAAATATTGTTTAGGAAATTATCGGCAATTAATTCGATGGTAGTTCCTCCGTTTTGCACAAGCAAATTTGCCGGAACTGCTGGTGCATTTTCCCCTCTTATTAATACAAATCCCATAGGTGGAACGATTGTATTATTGGGTATTCTATAACCTCCTCCATAGTCAAATCCATCAGGGGTATTATTTCCAAGATAATAGCAAGAAATATCTACGGGCTTACATTCATCCGGATTATATAATTCAATCCATTCTCCTCTTCTAGTATTATCTAAATCGTACATTGAGCCATCACCAGTAGAAGGAGTTAACATTACTTCATTTATAAGGATTGAAGGTCCAGAGTAATTACAAGGATTCCCATCACATCCGTAATTAACTCGAGTAGAAAAACTAAGTGTAATTTGAGCATTAATAAGGCTTGAAACGAAGAAAAGAAAAGGAAAAATAATCTTTTTCATAATCCTGATTAATTAAAGTTATACAAAAGTAAGCATATTTTACTCAAATTTGCAGAAATTAAGAAATTTTTTGTAACCCTTTTTTCGTTGTGTCTTTATTGAAAATTTATGAACGAAGGAAATTTACATATTTTGCATCAAATATTAAATGACTAAGAATTAATACCAATACTTATTATGAATTAATCCAAATGATTATTTTATAATTTTGCATTGGTAAATACCGATAGACAATATGTTTAGTCCAGCTTTTTTGAACTATTACATATTGCGTATCAGTATAAGCTAAAGAAAACATATATGTTAATTACATGAAGGATACAGAAACATTTCGTCAATTAATGGAAAGCTACAAAGATAAAGTGGTAAATACTTGTTATGGCTTTCTTCATAGCAAAGAAGACGCTGAAGATGTTGCACAAGAGGTATTTATTGAAGTGTATCTTTCGTATTGCAATTTCAGAGGAGAATCGAGTATTTCTACATGGATATATCGCATTGCTATTAATAAATCGTTAGATGTATGCCGAAAGAGAAATACACAAAAACGCATTGCTTTCTTTAAAAACCTGATTCATATTGATAGTGTGAACGCCAAAGAAATTGCCCAACACGAAGCGGATGCTTTAACAAATATGGAAACCCAAGAGCGAACGAAAGCTTTGTATCAGGCATTGGATAAAATTCCAACCAATCAACGTATTGCTATTACGTTATCGAAATTTGAAGATTTAACGATGCGAGAAATTTCTAAAGTAATGGATACCAGCGAATCAGCCGTAGAGTCTTTATTGTCGAGAGCTAAAGCTTCGTTAAAAAAGCAGTTAGAAAATTATTACAAATACAATGAATAATAAAGGAAGGATTTTTTAAAAGTTTACGTCTATATAAAAACAACGATATGAAAACACAAAAACACATACAAGAAGCAGAGGAAACCTTAAAGTTACTCGATTCGGTTGAAAAAGTAAAAAGTTCGGCTTTTTTTGAAACCCGTCAGTTAGCTTTTATGGAGTCGAAATTGCAAGCTAAAAATCAGGTATTTAATTGGCAGCAAATTCTTAAACCTGCATTTATTGTTTTTTTAATTGGCATAAATATTTCAATAGTTTATTCTTACGTACATCGCATAGATACTTATGTAAATACACGAAATAGTGCACTTTTACAGTTGTCGGATAATTATATCAGAACCAGCGATTATTATTTTTCAACTCATAATTAAAGAAAAGGAGGATGTTATGAATTATTTTAAAGAAAAAAAGTTTGCATTTTGGGCAATTATAATATTGGTTGTTTTAAATTTATCAACGCTTACAATGATATGGATACATAAACCGCCACGTCCTTTTCCTCCACCACCTCGTTCGGAGAAACTTATTCCTGATTTTGTTATAGCTGAGTTAAATTTGGATGAAAAACAAGCAATAGCATTTGAAGCAAGTGAGCAGCAACATATACAAAATATAAAACCTTTATTAGATAGTTTGCATCAATGCAAGCAGCAATTATTTCAATCGGCATTTGAAAATGCTGTTGATTCAGCTAAAATAAATGATTTAACAAGCCGAATTGGAAGTATCGCTCAAAAAATTGATATTATCACATTTTTTCATGTTACTGAGTTAAAAAATATATGTAACTCTCATCAACAAGATATTTTGGAAGATCTTTTTAGAGATATGGGAAAAGTCGGACGACCCATGCATGAAGATGCTCCGCCACGATAAATAAAAAAGTACTTGGAGTACTTAGAGTGCCTTGAGTACTTAGAATAAAAAATTAAATATAGATTCGCATTATACACCTAATTTATTAAATTAAAACTTACATCAATGAAAACAAATCATTTAGTAGCAGCAATTACGATTGTTGTAATGGGGTTTCAAGTGTCGCTATTTGCACAGGAGGCTAAAACAAAATCGCAACAAGCAGAATTTCAAACAATTAAAAACCATCAACAAGGGCAAGGAGAATTGAAAAATTTACCTCCATTGCCTCCATTACCACCCCCGCCACCCGTACTTCCGGTCATTCCGAATTTAACAAAGGAACAATCGGAAAGTATTAAAAAACTTCAATTGAGTTTGGCACAAACAAAATTTCCAATAGAAAATACTTTAAGGGAAAAGGAAGCAAGACTGCAAACTGTTTCAACTGTTAAAACCCCTGATATGAAAACAATTGAAAAACAAATTGATGAAATTGGGGCTATTAAAATACAACTCGCCAAGCTTCAGGCTACTCATGATCAGGAAATACGAAAAATTTTGGACGACGAACAACGTTTGATTTTTGATAAAAGACCACCTTTACACGAACCACGACCTTTTTAAAGTATTGAAACGATAACTATTACATGTATTTACTCCGTCTATTTTTTAATATTTAAACGGAGTTTTTTATTGAATAAATTATGTAAAACAATGCTTAGATTTAATTTTCTTCCTTATAAAACAATTTATAAAAGTGCATTCCGCTTGTTTCGTCGTAGCCTCGCTCAATCATTTCGCGTTTGCCGTGTATGTAAATATGAAAGTTTTTATCTAATTTAATAACACTTTTCATAACTCGGGCTTGCTTTTTTACGGCCGTTTCCGAAATATCGAAACCATCGGCAATCTTAATTTCGTTTTCGTCTTCGTAATTCTGCTTGTATTGTTTAAAAGTTTCGATAATTTGCGGTTGTTTCATTACATTTTCGGCAAAATCGTCAAGGCTAAAGATGTCATTTTCTTTAAAAAACTGTATGCTTTGATTAAGCATATCGGCTTGGTCGGCTTTGGTAACTTCGTACTCTTTCGGTAAGTTTTCTACTACAAAGCTTTTGCATAAATTTAATACATTTTGAGTGTGATGATATTCGTCTTCGCGGGTTTTAACATGCAGAAAATTATCTATCCAGTATTGGGCTTCATTGCCTTTACTAAGATTATCAACCACAGCAATTACATAGCCTTTTTCGGCTTCGGTGTTAAATATCAGGCATCCTTTATCTAATTTGTTAATGTTAATACCAGTTTCGCTATCAATTTCAAAACCATCGCCACTTGGATACACTTTTAAATAGGTATCACGGGTTTCCGATTTAAAAATCCCAACAGCATTCATGCGTTCGCCATCCAACATACAATCTTTAAAATAAGCAATGTAGATTTCGCCATTTTTAATTTTTGGATGTACCGATTGTTCGTACAAATGCTTGGCAATATTTACTGATTGTTCGTACAATTCCTGATTATCGGCAAAAATAGTACTTACATAGCTGTATATTTCATTCAGCTTAATGTCGGTATCATGGTATAGGTTGTAATATTCATTTTGTTTGAATGGTGAGAAAAAATACTTGAGCAATAAGTCGTTAATTTCTTCATCGGTTTTGATAGGCGATTTGGAAAAGCGAATGCCTTCTTCGTTTAATTTATTACCAATTTTATGTAAAACAATGCTTTCTAATTTAGCAAAATCAGGATTTATCATAGCGTAATTGATTTTTTTCGGTGTAAAATTACAGTTTTTTATCAGCCAAATGCATTTTTATAAAAAAATCCTGCCAAAACTTGACAGGATTTTTCCTGTTTTCCGCAAGGAGATACCCTATAGAAATTTGACGATATTATAAAGCTCGGTCTAATCATTATCCATTTTCATAAGGGTTGACTTAACATGTTTAGACTGCGGAAGCGTA
>CAYTJB010000026.1:0-1750 GCA_964437995.1 uncultured Bacteroides sp.
AAATCGCCACCTTCGCCAAGCCCGAAAACGTTACATGAACCCTGTCAGATTTTAAAAATCTGACAGGGTTAAAACCACAATAAGTTACAATATCTTTTGCAGATTTAAAGTAATATCTTAAAAACAGAACCATAAATTTTTACAATATGGAAACACCAATTAAAGAACAAACACATTTCAAACAATCAATTGGGCTATTTGGAGCCATAGCTATTGTGGTAGGTTCAATGATAGGTTCGGGGATATTTATTGTAAGTGCGGATATTTCTCCTTTTTATGTATTGCTTACATGGTTAATTACAGGTGTTATTACTATTATTGCAGCCCTAAGCTATGGCGAATTGGCAGCCATGATGCCCAAAGCCGGCGGGCAATATGTATATCTTAAAGAAGCTTTTAATCCTTTTATTGGATTTCTCTACGGTTGGACGTTTTTTTTGGTAATACAAACGGGTACTATCGCTGCAGTAGCTGTTGCTTTTGCCAAATATACCGGAGTTGTAATCCCTTTTTTTAGCGAAAACAATATTTTGTTCGATTTAGGCTTTATCAAAATATCGGCAGCACAGCTATTGGCTATTTTTAGCCTTATAGTACTTACAATGATTAATTACAGAGGAATTAAAAATGGGAAAATCATACAATTAAGTTTTACCATTACCAAAATTATTGCCATTGCAGGGCTTATCATTCTTGGATTTATTGTTGCATCAGGCAGTAGTTTTTGGTCGCTCAATTTCAGCGATATGTGGACGGTAAAAACTACACTTCTCGAAAACAATAAAATTATTTCGATTACCGAAATAAGCGGAATTGCTGTATTAACAGCTATCGGTGTTGCCATGGTAGGTAGTGTGTTTTCGAGCGATGCATGGAACAATGTAACATTTATTGCAGGCGAAATAAAAAACCCCAAGCGAAATATTCCACTCAGTTTGTTTTGGGGCGTGCTCATAGTTACCATCATATACATATTAGCCAATCTTGTTTATATTAATCTGCTTCCAGTTCAAGGTAGTCCCGAAGCCTCAGATGTAATAGGAAGAGGCATACAGTTTGCTTCGTCCGACCGTGTGGGTGTGGCTACAGCAAGCAGGATTTTTGGGAGTTCGGCAGCATTTATAATGGCTATTTTAATTATGATTTCTACTTTTGGTTGTAACAATGGTCTCGTATTGTCCGGTGCAAGGGTGTATTATGCTATGGGCAACGATGGTCTCTTTTTTAAGAAAGTAGCCAAATTAAATAAGTTTTCGGTACCGGGTGTTGCATTGGTAATTCAATGTATTTGGGCAAGTGTACTGTGTTTATCAGGCAGGTATAATGATTTGTTAGATTATGTGGTATTTGCAGTTTTGTTGTTTTATATTTTAACAATAATAGGGTTATTTATTTTAAGGATAAAAAAACCCGAAATCCCAAGACCTTACAAAGCATTTGGATATCCTGTTTTACCGGCTATTTATATTGTTCTTGCATTGGCTTTGTGTATAGATTTACTGATTTATAAGCCAAATTATACTTGGCCCGGAATTATTATTGTTCTTATTGGCATTCCTGTGTATTTTTTGATGAAGAAAAATCAATCTCAAAATATGAAATAAAAATCACTTTTTTTTCCATATTCATAAGAAATTATATAATTTTGCTGTAATTATGAATTACATAAACTAATAAACCTAAAATTATGGAAAACACTACCGACAAAATCAACAGTTTCTTCAGATTTGAAGATTTAAGAATTTATCAC
>CAYTJB010000026.1:1760-2584 GCA_964437995.1 uncultured Bacteroides sp.
ATGTTATTTTTTGTCTATTTTTTGTTACATAAATAAGAATTTATCACAAAGCAATTGATTTTGTTGACTGGGTTCAACAAACTATTAGCTTTTTTCCTGAAGATGCCAAACTAACACTTGGAACACCTATGTCGAAATCGGCTCAGGCAATTGCAATAAATATTGCCGAAGGTTCTGCACGCAACAAAAGTCAATTTGTGTATTATCTTAAAATGGCTAAGAGTGCAATTCGCGAATGTATTGTTTATGCTACTATGGCTAAAACACTTCATTATATTTCGGAAGAAACAGACGAAGAAGGCAGACGACAATTAATGGAACTTACCAAAATGACAGGTGCTTTAATAGCTTCGTTGCAAAAAGCTCAATTAGCAAGCGGTCAACCAGACGAGAAACCACACGATGATATTGAATTTGAAGATTAAGGATTTTAGCTCTTAGCTGTTGGCTTTTAGCTTTTAATTAGTAAATTAATCATTAACAATTAATAATTAACCATTAACCAATTTTTATGGCTATACTTAAAGCATTTAAAGGACTACGTCCACCTGTTGCTATCGCAAAAGAACTTGCTTCCAAACCTTACGACGTTTTAAACTCTGCAGAAGCTCGTCAAGAAGCAAAAGGCAACGATTATTCACTACTTCATATTATCAAACCAGAAATTGATTTACCTGTTGATTTAGACGAGCACGATCAAGCTGTTTATGAAAAAGCAAAAGAAAACTTTGCCAAGTTTCAACACAACAAATGGCTTATTCAAGATGAAAAAGAAAAACTATACATCTATGCTCAAACTACGGATGGACGCACACAATATGGTA
>CAYTJB010000026.1:2594-3291 GCA_964437995.1 uncultured Bacteroides sp.
AGAAGAAGATCGTATGAAACATGTTCGTATTACCAATGCAAACATGGAACCTGTATTTTTTACTTATCCTGCTGTTAAAGAAATAGATGAAATAATTAAAGGTATTATTACTCAAAAACCGGAATACGATTTTACTGCTAATGATGGTTTTGGGCATCATTTTTGGGTAATTAACGATGATGTTACCATCAACAAAATAATTGAATTGTTTAAAACCAAAGTACCTTATACTTATGTAGCCGATGGACACCATCGTACAGCAGCAGCAGCTTTGGTTGGAAACGAAAAGAAAAGTAAAAACCCTAATCACAATGGTACTGAAGAGTACAATTTCTTTTTAGCCGTTCATTTTCCTGATAATCAATTAAAAATTATTGATTACAATCGAGTTGTAAAAGATTTGAATGGTTTAACGTCAGCTCAGTTAATTGAAAAATTAGGTAAAACTTTTGTTGTAAAAGAAGAAGGTACAGAAATTTACAAACCATCTAAATTACATGAGTTTAGTATGTATTTAGAAAACAAATGGTATTCGCTTATAGCAAAAGAAGGTACTTATAATGATACCGACCCAATTGGAGTATTAGATGTAACTATTTTATCAAATTTAGTTTTAGACGATATTTTAGGCATTAAAGATTTACGTACCGATAAACGTATTGATTTTGTAGGTGGTATAAGAGGATTGGGTGAATTA
>CAYTJB010000026.1:3312-8075 GCA_964437995.1 uncultured Bacteroides sp.
CAAAATTAGTGCAGAAAGACCAAAGAATAAAGTTTATTCTTTGGTCTTTTCAATTAACAAAATATCTTCAATGCACATTTCTTTATCTACAGCTTTGCACATATCGTAAATAGTAAGCAAAGCAATACTAACAGCAGTAAGGGCTTCCATTTCGATACCAGTTTGCCCTGTGCATTTGGCAAAACTTTTTACATTTACACCTGTTTCGGTAAGCGTAGCTTTTACATCTATTTTGCTAATCATTAATGGATGACAAAGCGGAATTAATTCACTCGTTTTTTTCCCACCTTGAATTCCTGCAATTTCAGCAATGCTAAGAACATCGCCTTTTTTTATTTGATTTTCCTTAATAAGAAGCAAAGTAGAAGCTTGCAAACGAATATTACCGCTTGCTATGGCTGTTCTAACTTGATTTGGCTTAGCACTTACATCTACCATGTTGGCTTTTCCTTGCTCATCAATATGACTAAATTCATTCATTGGTAATTGGTGATTAGTAATTAACTTATCCGCCTATATTATTAAAATGGTTAATTTCATTAAATGATCCGCATTTTGGTTTTTGAGAAGTGGCAGCTAACAATGCTTCTTTAATACCTAATTTACGAATATCAAATTCAAGGTTGTTGAATAAGCAAGGTTTTATTTTGCCATCAGCAGTTAAACGCAAACGATTACAATTTACGCAATCGCCACCATCGCCGCCTTCTACAATAGCAAAATGACCCGTTTTTAAATTCATTTGATGTATAAATCGTACTTCCAAACCATTTTTTACACAAAATTCATTAACAGCTTTGGCGTCAACCTCATCTTTTGAATCTTTTATTACGCAATTGATTTTGATAGGGGAGAGTCCAGCTTTTTTTGCTGCCAAAATGCCTTCTTTTACTTTCTCAATATCTCCACCACGTGTAATTTCTCTAAATTTATCAGCATTTAATGTGTCTAAGCTCACATTAATACGATGTAAGCCATTTTCTTTTAGTTGTGAGGCAAATTCGCTCAGTAAAATGCCATTGGTAGTCATGCTAAAGTCTTTAATTCCTTTTATGGATGCGAGCATTTTAATTAAAATAAGAACATTTTTTCTAACCAAGGGTTCGCCTCCTGTAATTCTCACTTTATCAATACCTAACAGCACAGCTTCGGTAACCACTTCATTAATTTCTTCAAAACTTAAAATATCACTGTGAGATAATAATTTTATGCCTTCTGTGGGCATACAATAAGTGCAACGAAGATTGCACCTGTCAGTTACAGATATGCGTAGGTAATTTAATTTACGATTAAAGTTGTCTAACATTTACTTTTTCTCCCTTTTTCAATGATAAAACTCCTTTTTCCATGGCAATAATTCCATCAGCAAAAATGTATGAATGTATATGTGCAGAGCCATGGTATTCAACGGGGAATATTTCTCCATTACAAACGGTTACCGGTAAAAACGATTTTCGTTCGTTTTTTTTCCGATGAATATCAATGCCTATAGGTAATGCTATTTCAATACTCTTATCTTGGTTGCCAATCATCTTTTGAATTAAAGGTTTTGCCAACATTTCAAACTGAACAAAAGATGAAACGGGATTACCAGGTAGTCCAAAGATATATTTATCTTCTTTTATCCCAAATACAGTAGGTCTTCCAGGTTGAACTGCAATACTTTTGAATAATATTTTTATACCAATTTCTTGCATAATTTCGGGAACGTAATCAAAATCGCCCATAGAAACGCCACCTGTAAGCAACACAATATCATTATTTTGTAAGGCATTGTTGAGTTTTTCAAAAGTTGATGCTTTGGTATCGGCAGCAATACCTTCGTAATGAGCTGATGCACCTGCTTTTTGAGCTTGTGCCATTAATTGCCAAGCGTTGGAATTTCTGATTTGTGAAGCTACAGGTTTAACATTGGGTTCAACCAATTCGTCGCCAGTAGAAATAATACCTACTTTGGGTTTGCTGTAAACTTTAAGTTTCCAAGCTCCAACGGATGCAAGCACAGCAATATGTTGTGGTTTTATCAACGTTCCTTTTCTTAAAACCAAATCGTTAATACGAACATCTTCTGCAAGATAACAAATATTATTAGCTGTGCTTTCTTTCGTAAACTTAATTGTATTCTCTTGTTCTTCAATATCTTCAATCATTACTACGCAATCAGCAGCTATGGGTAGCATGGCACCGGTCATAATTTTTGAGCATTTTCCTTCAGATATTGATTTTTCTGGCGATTTTCCCGCTGGAATTATCTCTATGATTTCTAACTCCATTTTTTTGTCAAAATCAATTTTCCGACAAGCAAATCCATCAACTGCTGATTTATCAAAAGGAGGCATATTTACGTCAGAAATAATATCTTCAGCCAATACGCTATCAATTGCATTGAGCATTTCAACTTCTTCTATCAAAGTAAGACGTGCTGAATTGAGCACTATTTTTAATGCTTCTTCAAATGCTATCATAAAAGCAGTTTAATTGAGAATAAATTAAAAAGTCAAGTTTAAACCAAAACTTGGCATAAATGGAAGTTGATTTACGCGTTCATTCCTAAGTGTGTTAAAGTAGAATAAATTTTCGCGATTATAGGCGTTAGTTATGCTTACACTCATTTCTAAAGCTGAGTTTTTTGCAATTTCAAATTTCTTTTTCAGCGTAAAATCCAATCGATGATAATCGGGTAACCTTCCTTTGTTGTACTCATCATATAGTGTTCCAATATCGCCGTTGGTAGTAGCAATATTTTGATTTATATCAGAAAAAGGCAATTTTTCATAATATCCTTGCACTTTTGTAAAAGGGAAGCCAGAACCATAATTCCAACGTACATTAAATTCCCAATCTAATTTAGCACCAATTACATAAGATAATAATAAATTAACGTTGTGGCGTCTATCATAGTGAGGTACATAATCTTGTAATTCGTCGGTTCTGTTTACATATCCTAATGAATATACTGCCCATATATAAAGTCTTTTGTAATCATATTTCATACTATAATCCACACCATAAGCATTTCCATTTTCAATAATAAAATCCATGCGTAAATAGTCTGGTTTGTAATATGGACTTGATTTGTCATTATATGGGGCAATATTATCAAATATTTTATTTCTATTGATGTTAGATAATTGTGAAAAGTTTTTGTAATATCCTTCAATATTGATAGTTAAGTGATTGAACAAATCGTATTCAATTCCAAAAATGGCGTGTTCTGCTTTTTGTAGTTTACTGGTAACAGCTTCATCCTTATAGTTTTCTGGTAAATTATCAGGTCCAGATAAGAAACCATAGAAAAGATTTACGACATCTCTATCCGATTTAGCATCTATAAGGTTTTGAGTGTATATACCTGCTGCAAGTTTTAGGCGTATTTTGTCGGAAAGTAAAAATTTCATGGCATATCGTGGTTCAATCGACATTTCTGAAAGAGAAGCATAGTATTGAATTCTAACACTTGGTTCTAATAAGAATTTACCAATTGTTGATTTGTATTTAAAAAATGCTGCAAGTTCTGTGGTACTTTCTGTTTGTTTGAGTTCTCGTTTTACTGAATTGTAGAATGTGTAATCTGTTTTAAATCCTTGTAATTCAATTCCATATTTGAATTGGTCTTTTCCTAAAAAATAAGTAAAATTTAAGCCCATGTTAAATCCATTTATTTCGCTTTGTTTAGGTAAAACATCTTTATCTGTCATGGTAATTGAGTAGTTAGAATAAGCTACAATACCTTCTATTAAAGTTGAAGAATTACTCGGTGCGAGTATAAAATTAGCTCCAGCACCCATTGTTTTCCAATTAAAGTCAGCCAAAGCCTGATAATTTTTTACATTATCATTAAAACTAAACCCAAATAAGTTTAATTTGCTTCCATTGGATCCATTAAACGATAATTTTGCATATAAGTCAGCAAAATTAAATGGTAAACCTGCTGTATCAATGTATTTGTAGAATATTTTTGAACTTTGAGCCAAATAGGAATTTTTCCCAGAAATAATAAAAGAAGATGAGTTTGAGTTACTGCCTTTTTCTTTTGATAAAGGACCTTCGAGTAATAAACCTGCACCAAAAGTACTGCTACTAAATTTACCTCCAAGTCGTTTTTTATTTCCATCACGAGTAGTTATATCCATAACTGACGAAATTCTATCGCCATACTCGGCACCAAAACCACCAGTGTAAACATCAGCACTTCTAATAATATCTGTTTCAAATACAGAGAATAAGCCTATTGAATGAAATGGATTATAAATTACCATACCATCTAACAAAACCTTGTTTTGAATAGGCGAACCACCTCTAATATATAATTGTCCACCTTGATCGCCTGTAAATACAACACCTGGAATTACTTGTAAATATTGAGCTAAATCGGGTTGTCCGCCAATACTTGGAATTTGTTTTAATTGCTTAGGCGTTACTTTGATTACCGAAATTTTAGTTTCTTGCCTTGCTTCTTCTCTTTCGGCAGTAATATTAACAACATCTAAGTTATAAGCAATTTTGGTAAGAATAAGTTTTTTGTTTATTACTTCGTTGGCTTTAACCGTAATTGGCATTAGTAATGAATCTGCCCCTAAAGAGGTTACCATTAGCGTATAATTACCAGGAGGTATTTTGGAAATTACAAAAAAGCCATTTGCATCTGTTGTTCCACCAATAGAAGTTTTTTTCAAATAAACATTGGTGTAAATAACAGGTTCTCCTGATTCTTTTTCATATACAAAACCTCTTATGCTAGCATTTTGACAAAACGCTATAAT
>CAYTJB010000026.1:8085-11450 GCA_964437995.1 uncultured Bacteroides sp.
TGCCATATTGTGCTTGTACTGTTTTATTTGATAAGAAAATAATAAATAAAGCTATGATTGCTAATTTTAATGCGTTGTTTATTAATGACATATAAGTATATGATTAGTTCTAATGTGTTTTTTTACAATTAGCAAAGATAATTTTTTTTTGTAATATGTAAACTATCAATTAATAAAAAAAACAGGATAAACTTTTATAGATACCTTAAATTAATATACTAAAAATCAATTAATTAACTTTTATATACCATTAGTGTTTTGTATATTAATTTGAATATCAAATAGTTAATATATTTCTACTTGGTATTAAACATTGTAATTTATATTTTAATTATTAGACTAAAATATGAGAATTTCATGTGTATTTGATTTTGAGTGAGTATTTGTAAAATTTTAATATAAGAGGTAACAAAACTACTAAAAATAACCACATTGCATTACAAAACTTATGAACATTTAGATATCCGAAAAAACAGGACACCTCTATGAGACTTCATTAATCAGGCTTTTTTATTAAGCTATTAACAGTACAATTATAAAAACAAAAACCGACGTTTCAATCAAAAGTGGCGGTTTTTTGAGAATAAATTTAAGCTTGTATATCTTTTTTAGCAGCTTTTGGGTGGTGTTAAAACTTAAATTGCTCTATGTACTCAAAGCACTTTAAGTACTTTTCTTCTCATAAAAATCAGTACTTTCAAATATTTTGTCCGCTGATTTTGCAATAAATCCTGAGTACAATTTTCCGTTTGTATCCTTATACCTTTTAGCAAATAGCAGGAAGGAATTTCGTACACGCCTTCAATAAAATCTACGTTTATAAACCCCGACTTTATACTTGATTGTTCCAACAATTCAGCAGGACTTCCTTTTATTTCCCCGTCAATATTATTGATTAAAAAACCATGTTGTTTTAATAAACTATTTACTTTTTCGATGGTATCATACTTTTTTAAATCGGTTACACTTACCGTAAAATGATTGGATCTAAACCCGAAAACATACACCCAAGCAGCATATTCCGACTCTTTTTTGAGTTTTTCGTAAATTGCAAAAGATGGCTTACTCCACACGTTTCCCGAATAAATTAGCTCATCGGAAAATAAGATACGCTTATCTATTTTATCAATTTCTGATTGAATGATTTGTTGAAATTCAGGTGAAAAGTCTTTTAGAATTAATTCACTGATAAAAACTCTCGGAGCCAATAAATTGGTTTTATGTTCGTAATGTTTCGCAAATAAGTGCTTGTTTTCAAAAGTATAACTTTGCTTTTCTTGATAGCCGTTTTCTATAAATACCTTGGCTAATGCATCTACATTAATTCGGGTATCGTTAAATGTACGAAATGCGATATGATCATTAATAACGTTTTCGCCTTCTGCCACAAGCAAATCATATACTTTTTTTACGTGGGGATTATTTTCAGTATAGTCAGCCCAAAGTCTTTCAAAAATTTTCTTGTATTCCATTTTAAACTATTTTTTTGAGAAAAACAGTTTAAATTTATCATTGTTCACAAATCCTTAAAAAAACACTCAAAAAAAACTCCATTTCAAAATAAAGTTGCATCTAATATTATACAAAACTTATATTTTATAGATATTTCAAAACAGTTTCTTACATTTGCAAAAAAAATTAAAAAAATGAAAAAGCTATTATTATTTACTTTACTCTTTATTTCGGCAACTGTTTTTGCCCAAACCGAAAAAAATAAAGTTTTTTTATCAGGCTCAACCAATGCTTCTTATTTATTTTCGAGCATAGAAAGTTCTGATAATAAAACTACTAATATTAAAATTTCGCCATCTATCGGTTATTTTACAAGGAATAATCTTATATTAGGTATTTCAGGCTTATATGAGAATGCAAAAGTAAGTAACAAGTATTACGAATCTAAAAACACATCATTTGGACTTTCTCCTTTTTTAAGATTTTATACTCCTAACGAAAATAGAAATAATAAACTTTTTTTACAAATAGAAGGTGGATATATGGAAAGTAATAATATAAGTGGCAGTTTTATTTCAGGTTCATTTGGTCTATCTTTCTTTTTAAATCAGCATGTTTCATTTGATATCGAAGGAGTTTATGCACATACAGTTATTGAAAACATTACAATAAACTCCATTGGGTTAGACCTTGGTGTGTCTGTTTATTTAGGAAATGCTAAAGATTAAAGAATTTCATATTTTTACAAAAAACAGAAGAATATAGGTATAATTCTTCTGTTTTTTTGTATCTATTATTTTATTACAATTGAAATTTCAATGCTTTTCTTACAACATCCAACGTTACCAATTGCCTGTCGCCTATTGCTTTCCATCCTCTTTTTTCAAATCTTTCAACAATTCTATCAATAACATCATTACCCAAATTATAATTGCTTAGTTTTGTTGGTATTTCTAATGATTCAAAGAAATCAACCGTTTTTTGAATAGCTTTGTCAATTTTCTCATCATCAGAACCATCCACTATATTCCACACACGTTGAGCATATTGCAAAAGCTTTTCTTTCTTTTCGTTTCTCAATGCTTTCCAAATACCAGGTAAAACAATAGCCAGTGTTCTCGCATGATCAATTTCATAAAAAGCTGTTAATTCATGCCCAATCATATGAACAGACCAATCGCTTGGCACACCACAAGATATAGTTCCATTTAAAGCCATAGTTGCACACCACATCAAATTCGCCATTGCATCGTAATCAGCAGGATTTGCATACACTTTTAGTGCTTCTTCAATCAAAGTCAACAGTATAGATTCAGCAAATCTGTCTTGCAATGGCACATTTGCAGGATAAGTAAGATATTGTTCAATTACGTGCACATAAGCATCTACAATACCATTGGCTACTTGTCTTTTGGGCAATGAAGCTGCTGCTTCTGGCATTAAAACTGAAAATTTAGGAAAAGAAAAAGGCGTTAAAAATGAAAATTTCTCATCTGTCGACTTTCTGGTAATTACCGAACCCATATTCATCTCTGAACCCGTTGCAGGAAGTGTTAATACAGTTCCTATTGGAAGAGAAGCTTTTACTACAGCACCTTTAGCTAAAATATCCCATGGTTCTCCAGTATTATAAAGAGCTGCTGCTGCAATAAACTTGGTAGCATCAATAACAGAGCCTCCTCCAACTGCCAATAAAAAATCAACTTTTTCTTTTTTAACAATTCCAACAGCTTTCATAGCTGTTTCGTAATGAGGATTTGGTTCTATCCCGCTAAACTCAATTACTTGATAATCTTTCAAAACAGCAAGTACTTGCATGTAAATACCATTCTTTTTAATGCTTCCACCACCATAAATCATCATAATTTTTTGTCCATGAGGTATATGCGAAGGAAGTTTTTTCAATTGGTCTT
>CAYTJB010000026.1:11460-13893 GCA_964437995.1 uncultured Bacteroides sp.
TACTGGATTGTAAAATTCAAAATTTTTCATTTTCTATTGTTTTACTTTAAATGATTGTGCAAATTTATTTAATTATAACAACAACTAAAGAAAGAAAATAGCTTTTCTTTAAAGATTTTTACGTCAAAATTATTCATAACTTTGACGTTTATTTACAAGCTATGCAAATCAAAGAAAACTATTTATTAAAAAAACTGAATACATTTGGTATTCAGGCTATTGCAAAATATTTTGTTGAATTAAACTCAATACAAGAAATTCAAGAAATTATTAAATCATCGCATTTTAAGGACAATCCATACTTGTTACTGGGCGGTGGCAGTAATATTTTGTTTACCAAAGATTTTGATGGTATAGTGCTTAAAATCAATAATAAAGGGAAAGAAATTATTGCAGTTGATGCCGATAATGTTTTTTTGAAAGTTCAAGCCGGCGAAGTTTGGGAATCTTTTGTAGATTATTGTGTATTAAATAATTGGAGCGGTATTGAAAATTTAGCATTAATACCGGGTAATGTCGGTACTTCTCCTGTACAAAATATTGGTGCTTATGGTGTTGAAGTTAAAGATTGTATCGAAAAAGTAGAAGCTTTACGCATTGCTGATGGCGAAATTATTGAGCTAAACAACGATGAATGCAAATTTGGATATCGCAATAGCATTTTTAAGCAAGAAGCTAAAAATAAATACATTATACTTTCAGTTACATTTAAACTTTCCAAAAAACCAACGCTAATTACCCATTATGGCGATATATTAAAGGAGTTAGAAAACATGTTTGTTACGCCAAGTCTTGAAAACATAAGTAATGCCATCAAAAACATACGCCATCGTAAACTTCCCGACCCAGCAATAACAGGTAATGCAGGCAGTTTCTTTAAAAATCCAACCGTAAGCAAAGAAAAGTACGAAACGTTGCTACAAGAATATTCTAAAATAAGAGCTTTCCCTTCGGGAGATGCTTACAAATTAGCTGCAGGTTGGTTAATTGAAAAAAGTGGATGGAAAGGCAAATCATTAGGCAATGCTGCGGTACATCACAAACAAGCATTGGTACTTATTAACAAAGGTAATGCAACTGGAAACGAAATCTTGGCACTTGCCAAAGCTATTCAGCATGCGGTATTCAATTTGTTTGGAGTAGAATTAGAAATGGAAGTAAATGTGGTTTAAAATTGAAAAATAATAGATTCATTTTGGTATTTTTGTAATGAATTTCAATAAACTTTTCTACATCTCAATAATAATAAGGGGAGAATTTACTTTCTACCAACCATTTTTGGCATATATACAAACTTCCATAATCGCTCTATAATGTTAAGGTTTGGGCTATATGGCGGTAAAAAAACAAACTATATTCTTTGATTTTTTTTGCATTATTACCAATTTTTTATTTTTTCTCTTTTAGTTGTTCTTCTAATTCTTCAATGCGAGCCACTAATTTGGAAAGATTGCGGAAGTGTACATAGGTTTTGCGGTAATCATTTACGTTAAATGCAGGTGAACCCAGCAAAGCAGCACCTTCTTTTTTTATGGATGAATTTATACCAGACTGTGCTCCAATTTTCACGTTATCGGCAATGGTAATATGTCCAACAATACCAACTTGTCCTGCTATCATACAGTTTTTGCCAATCTTTGTAGAGCCGGCTATTCCTGTTTGCGAAACAATTACAGTGTTTTCGCCAATAACTACATTGTGCCCAATTTGTATCTGGTTATCTAATTTTACACCTTTTTTAATAATGGTAGAACCCAATGTAGCCCTATCAATGCTTGTATTAGCTCCAATCTCAACATTGTCTTCAATAACAACATTGCCAATTTGGGCGACTTTGTTGTAAATATTATCGGCTTGTGGGGCAAAACCAAAGCCATCGGCACCTAATACTACACCGGCATGTATGATACATTTGTTACCAATTATAGTGTCAGAATATATTTTAGCACCTGCAAAAATGGTTGTGTTATCACCGATTACTGAATTATCTCCTACATAAACCTGAGGATATATCTTTACGTTTTTGCCTAATTTTACATCTTCGCCAATAAAAGCAAATTCGCCAATATAATTATTTTCTCCGGTAGTAGCGGTAGGAGAGATGAATGCCATTTTGGAAATACCTGTTTTATTCAATTTTACTTGATTGTAAAAATCAAGAAGTTTGGCAAATGCACTGTATGCATCATCTACTCTTATTAAAGTAGTGTTAATTGGCTGTTCAGGAACAAAATCTTTATTAACAATAACTGCCGAAGCTTGAGTGTTATATATATGAGGAGTATATAATTTATTCGCCAAAAAAGAAAGACTTCCTTCGCTACCTTCTTCAATTTTAGATAGTTTATCCACAGTAATTTCAGGATTTCCTTCTACAATACCGTTTAAAGTGTCGGCTATTTGCTGAACCGTAAATTTCATTTATGATAGTAT
>CAYTJB010000026.1:13903-17741 GCA_964437995.1 uncultured Bacteroides sp.
TTTGTAAATTATTGGGTTTTCTAATTTGCAAAAATAAGACTTATTCTAAACATTTTAGCATATTTTATATTTAAATTCTAAATTAGGCAAAATGCTTTGCTTTGGCATCATTTTTTCAAAATCAAACAAAAAGTTTTGGATAGCAGAGTAAGTATTTTGTTACTACTTTGTCTAAAAAAGCTGCATTTAATTGATCCGATGCTTCAGTAATATCTTTTACTACATTGTTTTTTAGTAAAATATTAATGTTTTCATGTTTTAAATCGTAAGCACTATTCACAACATCTGTTGTAAAAACAAAAAAATCAGCTTCTTCTGCACTTATATTGTAGTACTTACTTACTTTCTCTTTCAGTTCAGATATTCTTTTTGTGTCAAAGGGTTTGTTTTGTAATTCAATTTTATATAAATTTCTATTTACTAAGTTTTTAGATAACTCAGATAGGATTTTGTCGTTGTGCATTTGCCAAACTTTGATAGATGTAAAAATATCAAAATCATCTAATTGAGAAAATGTTTCAATGAGAGATGTATTTTCAATAAAATCGGTTTTTTGATAATTATTTTTCAAAAACATACTCAAAGCAGGTGTCGCAAATACTTCTACATTTGACTGAGCTAATTGTTTGGCACGTTTCAGTATTTTTATCATCAGTTGTTCGGCAGAAAGTACTGTTTTGTGAAGATATACTTGCCAGTACATCAATCGGCGAGAAACTAAAAACTTTTCAATAGAATAAATACCTTTAATATCAACTACTAATTCGCCATTATGAACATTTAGCATTTTAATTATACGCTCTGTACCGATAATACCTTCAGAAACTCCTGTAAAAAAGCTGTCGCGGGTTAAATAATCGAGTCGGTCAACATCTAATTGCCCTGAAACCAATTGATGTAAAAACTTTTTGGGATACTTGCCTTTAAAAATATTCAATGCCATTGTAAGTTGTCCGTTAAAATTTTCGTTCAGGCGATTCATAAATATTTCTGACAGTGCTTCGTGTCCCATGTTTTCAACAATTGAATGTTCCAAAGCATGCGAAAAAGGACCATGCCCAATATCATGCAACAGAATAGCGATAGTGGCTGCAGTAGTTTCCTCTTCGGTAACGATTTGTCCTTTTTGCCGTAAAACCTCAATGGCTTGTAACATCAAGTGCATACTACCTAAAGCGTGATTAAAACGAGTATGCAAAGCACCCGGATAAACTAAATGGGTAAGTCCAAGTTGTTTAATGCGACGTAATCTTTGGAAATAGGGATGTTCAATAATGTCGAATATTAAGTCATTAGGCAATCCTATAAACCCGTGAACTGGATCGTTTAATATTTTTCGTTTATTAGTTATTATATTGCTCATTTGAAAAGTTTTTTTTGCCACAAAAATATGAAGGTACAAAGTTATTTTAATATTTCATCAATTCTAAGTACTTATAAGTATTCTAAGTACTCAAGGCACTTATTTTATTATTTTATCTAAAAACTCTTTTGCAGCGTCTTTGTGCATCAATAAATTTATCATTTTTAGCTTGATATAATCTTCATGATAAAAACGATAACCTTTGATATTTCCATCAAAACCGCCACTTCCCGAATCTTTAATCAAAAACCAATATTTACCATCTTTTTGTTGGTAGCCAACAATATGTAGGCAATGGTCGTCTGTGGTTGATTTATTTTCTAAGCGATATTGTCGTGCATCTTCGTCAATGTATGCCGCAGGAATATCAAAAGTTGGAACAATAGCAACTTGAGTTTGACTATTATAACCTGGTTCCGAAACATCGCCACAAATAGAAATAGTATAGCCTTTTGTAATTGCTTTTATAACCAATTTCATGTAATCGTTGAGCGATAAATTATAGTAATCATCACACTTCCACCAATTATCTGGCTCATCTAACAATCCTTTTTGGTTGTATGCTATTTCTTTGGTGGACATAAAACTAAAATAATTGTTGGTTTTAAACTCCAATACTTCGGTTAAGAAATTTGCAGGTGTAAAAGTTTTTCCTTCGTAGGTAAAAGCTATGGGAGGTTCGCCCATGTAGAAGTTTAAGATGCTTTTGATGGTTTCTATAACAGTTTTTTCGTTCCATTGATTGTTTTTCTTTACCGATTCTAAGTATGCTAACATTTCTTCGAGCATTTTACTATGATTATGAACGGTTTTGCCGGGTAATCTGCCTGTATATGCGTAAGAGGGAACTGCACCATACTTTTTCATCATTCGCAGCACAGCATTAGATTCTGAACCTTCGCTGAAGTACATATTTCCTCGCTTTTCAACAAAATACTTGGCACGTTCTACATATTCCCAATATACCGTAAACATTTCTGATAGCTTGATTTTACGTTTTGTGGTTCTCTCTATTTCCGATTCCACAAAAGAAGTACCTGCAAAACACCAGCAGGTTCCAGTTAAACCTTGATTTAAAGGATTATTATGCCAATATTTTGTATAGTTAGAAGTATCGGTAGGGTATACGTTTCCTGCAAAATCTACAGAAAATGTTTTGGCTGGTTCTTGAATGGCAGTTTTGTTTTTATCGTCTAATTCAATGCTTTTTAAAACTACATTTTGGTAATAACCTGCTTTTTTCTCTGTATAAATGGTTTTATCTCTTTTTTCTGTTTTTTGAGCAAAAACGTTTACTGAAAAGACAATAAAAATTATTGGAAAAACGAGAAGATTTTTTTTTGAGTTCATGGTAATATAATATTTGTATTTATATGCAAAGGTAGTTTTTTTTATAGAAAAGGAAGCGTTAATAACTGATGTTATGCAAGACTAAAAATTTCAAATAAATTTAGGTCTTAAAATTTTTGGATACAACTCCAAAGTCTTAATATTTCTTTTTTTTTCTTTTACTTTTGTCTTGATACAAAAGTAACAAAAAATGCTTGTTTTGTAGAGTAAATTATTTGAAGTCAATCCCACCAGCTTGGTAGTAAAACAAAGTAATAAAACAACTAAAAAAATAAAAGCACGAAAAATTACAAAAACCATATTGTTCAGCGATATTATCTACCTTTTAAATTTTTTGCGTAACATGAGTTAATACGTCTTCTGACTCTTCAAATCAATCAATTTTTCCAGTTCAAACATTTCATCTCTAAGTTTGGCAGCTTGAATAAAATCAAGTGCTTTAACGGCTTTATTCATTTCTGACTTTAATGATTGCAGGCTTTTTTGTAGTTGTTCTTTATTCATATATTTTAATACAGGTTCGGCAGCAATACTAATTGTATCATTTTCTATATATGGTTGGGGCTCTTTGCTGCAATCTGCTGACCTGAAAATAGTAGTAGGAGTGATGTTGTTCTCTAAGTTATATTTGATTTGCTTTTCACGTTTACGGTTGGTGGAATCTATGGTCATTTGCATAGAATTGGTAATTTTATCAGCATACATAATTACTTTGCTGTTTACATTACGAGCCGCACGTCCCGAAGTTTGGGTAAGCGACCTTTCGGAACGCAAAAAACCTTCTTTGTCGGCATCTAAAATGGCTACCAGCGAAACTTCTGGCAAATCTAATCCTTCTCTTAAAAGGTTTACACCAATTAACACATCAAAACTTCCTGCTCTCAGGTCTTTTAAAATTTCAATTCTTTCCAATGTAACTACTTCGGAATGGATGTATCGGCATTTAATGCCAATATTTGCAAAATATTTTGCCAATTCCTCAGCCATTCTTTTGGTTAAAGTGGTAACTAAAGTACGCTCGTTGCGTGCAGTAACTTTTTCGATTTCATCTAACAAATCATCTACTTGGTTTAAACTTGGGCGAACTTCGATAATTGGGTCTAATAAGCCTGTTGGGCGTATTAA
>CAYTJB010000026.1:17751-18814 GCA_964437995.1 uncultured Bacteroides sp.
TCGGAGAGTTGTAGCTCATAATCGGCAGGCGTGGCACTTACAAACACAATTTGGTTTACCATAGCTTCAAATTCATCAAATTTCAACGGGCGATTATCCATTGCCGATGGTAAGCGGAAGCCATATTCTACTAAATTTTGCTTGCGAGAACGGTCGCCACCGTACATAGCTCTTACTTGAGGAATAGTAGCATGGCTTTCGTCAATTACTAATAAAAAATCATCAGGAAAATAATCTATTAAGCAAAAAGGACGTGAGCCTGCTTCTCTGCCATCAAAATATCTTGAATAGTTTTCGATGCCTGAGCAATAGCCCAATTCGCGTAGCATTTCTAAATCATACGTTACACGGTCTTCCAATCGTTTGGCTTCTAAATGTTTTCCTGTTTCTTTTAAAAAAGATATTTGTTTAACCAAATCATCCTGAATGGCATAAATGGCTTTCTTTACTTTATCAGGAGAAGTTACAAAAATATTGGCAGGAAATATTTTAATTTCATCGTGTGTACCAATTGTGTAACCGTTTATAATATCAAAAGATTCAATGCTTTCGATATCATCGCCCCAAAATATAATACGGTAAGCATAATCTAAATAAGCAGGATATATTTCTACTGTATCGCCTTTAACTCTGAAATTTCCTCTGTTGAAATCGGCTTCGGTTCTGGAGTATAGGCTACCAACAAAAGAAAGCAATAGTTTATTACGACTGATTACATCGCCTTTTTTTATTTCAATAATATTGCTGTAAAAGTCTTCGGGATTTCCAATGCCGTAAATGCAGGAAACGGAAGCAACTACAATAACGTCTTTTCGGGCAGAAAGCAATGCCGAAGAAGTACTCAATCTATACTTTTCAATTTCATCGTTGATAGAAAGGTCTTTTTCGATATAAGTATTGGTAGAAGGAATAAAGGCTTCGGGTTGGTAATAATCGTAATAGGAAACAAAATATTCTACTGCATTTTCAGGAAAAAACTGTTTGAATTCATCGAATAATTGAGCAGCCAACGTCTTGTTATGACTTAGAATAAGTGTAGGTTTTTGAACTTGTTGTATAATAT
>CAYTJB010000026.1:18824-19781 GCA_964437995.1 uncultured Bacteroides sp.
GCCTGAACCGGTAACACCCAATAAGGTTTGTGCTTTATCGCCACGTTGAATGCCTTCTACCAATTGCTTGATGGCTTCGGGTTGGTCGCCAGTGGGCTTAAAATCTGATGTAAGTTTAAAATCCATTTATATTAATTTTGCCACAAAGGTACTAAGACACAAAGGTTTTTTTAGATGATTTACTTCTTTTTTAGAATTGTGTTATCTATGTTTAAAATAGAATCGTAAATAGTTTTATAAAGTTTGTAATATTGAGTGGCTGTAGCATAATTGTTCTCATAAGCATAAGAATAGGCTATATCTTTATAATTTTTGGCAATTTCAGAAAATGCTTCAATATCTTTTGAAATTTGTAAACTTTGATTAAAATAAGCTCTTGCTTTTTGATTATCTTCTTTCTTTAATACATTCGTACCAATAAGATTTAATGAAATGGCAACATTCTTTTTGTCATCAAGCTCTTCGGCTATTTTTAATGCTTGATGATAAACTTCGTTTTCTTTTTCATAATTATTCATTCCGTGATAAAGCTGCCCAATGTTAAACAGTGTTATTAATAAACCCGTTTTGTCGTTTAATTCATCACGAATTGAAAGAGATTGTGTAAGGTATTTGTAAGCAAGCCCGTAGTTTTTTGTACTAACAAATATATTCCCAATATTGTTTAAACTTTTGCCCTGATTATGCAAGTCGTTTGTTGTTTTTGAAATTTGAAGAGATTGAAAATGATAAAGTAGTGCTTTTTGGTATTCTTCTATACTTTCGTAAATAGTTCCAATATTATTTAATGCATAAACTATACCTGCTTTGTCGTTTCTTTCCTTATCTATTTTTAATGAAGTTTCAAAACAAGCAAGTGCTTTTTTATAAAAACCTCTATAATAATAAAGCATCCCCATATTGTTTTGGACACTCGATATATTTTCTTTATTATTGCTCTTTTGGGCAATATCAAGT
>CAYTJB010000027.1:0-297 GCA_964437995.1 uncultured Bacteroides sp.
AAGAAACCGGCACTACACATTGGAATACTCCAAACACAGGTGCAACTAACTCAAGTGGCTTTACAGCCTTTCCGGGTGGCAATCGTTACGATGATGGTACATTCGACTTCATTGGTTACGTCGGTTACTGGTGGAGTGCTACGGCGTTCAATACTCTTTATGCATGGTCCCGGAAAATGAACAACAATGGCAGCAATGTATACAGATACGGAGTCTATTCCGATAAGGAAGAAGGTCGTTCTGTCCGTTGTGTAAGGGATTAATTTATTTGATTCATTTGACTATTTGATTTATTTT
>CAYTJB010000027.1:307-19736 GCA_964437995.1 uncultured Bacteroides sp.
ACAGAATTAACCGATTTTTTGGGCGGAACATTCATTGCTGGCGGTAAATTAAAAGAAACCGGCACCACACATTGGAATACTCCAAACATAAGTGCAACTAACTCAAGTGGCTTTACAGCCCTTCCGGGTGGCGCCTGTGGTGGGACGTTCTTCGATATTGGATACAACGGTTACTGGTGGAGTGCTACGGATTTCAGTGCTACTCACGCATGGTACCGTGGCATGTGGCGCGGTGGCAGCCCTGTAAGCAGCTACGACGCCAATAAGGACCTGGGGTTTTCTGTCCGATGCGTGAGGGATTAAGACACTTTGACTATTTGATTTATTTTTATCCTGAGCTTATCGAAAGATGATTATTTCCCGCGAAGCGGTCGATTTTTATGAAACTAACAAGGATAAATTTTCTTGTCAGTTTTTTTAGGATGATACACATGCGAAATCTGTCAGGTTTTAAAAACCTGACAGATTTGATTTTAAGTAATCCGTTCACTATTATTTCAACAACTCTTTTGTGTAAACCTATTTTAGGACAAGACACTTTTAAAACAAAAATATTTTTCTACACACCTAACAATTTGCATGCGAAATGTTTATTAATAGATAACAAAATAATTTCTGATAATTTCTGCTTTGGCTTTTCCTATTACTTTTTGCACTTCTTCCAAATCGGCTTTTTGTATGTTTTTTACCGATTTAAACTTACGGAGTAAGGCTTGTGCCGTAGCAAATCCAATACCATCAATATCGGTAAGTACTGATTTAACTGTAGCTTTTTGTCGTTGGCTACGGTGGTGTGTAATTCCGAAACGATGAGCTTCGTCTCGTAATTGCTGGATAATTTTTAAGGTTTCCGATTTTTTGTCCAAATACATGGGTATAGAATCGTTTGGATAATATATTTCTTCCAATTTTTTGGCTATGCCAATAATATTAATTTTGCCTCGCAACCCTAATTTTTCGAGGCTGTTTATTGCCGAACTCAGTTGTCCTTTGCCACCATCAACTACAATAAGTTGAGGCAAAGGCTTTTCTTCTTCTAAAAGTCGCTTGTAGCGGCGGTAAATTACTTCCTCCATCGAAGCAAAATCGTTGGGACCTTCTACCGTTTTAATGTTAAAATGACGGTATTCTTTTTTGTCGGCTTTTGCATTCTTAAAAACTACCATAGCAGCTACAGGGAAAGCTCCTTGTATGTTTGAGTTATCAAAACATTCGATATGTACAGGAATTTCATTCAAACGTAAGTCTTTCATCATTTGATTGAGAATTCGTTTTGAATGGCGTTCAGGATCCACCAAATCTTTTTGTTTTTGCTTTTCGAGTTTATAAAACTTGGCGTTTCGTTCCGACAAATCGAGCAATTGCTTTTTATCGCCTCGTTGTGGAACGGTAATAATTGTTTTTTGCAAATCAACGTCCAATGCAAAAGGCAAAATGATTTCACGTGAGGCACTGTTGAACCGTTGGCGTAAATCAATAATGGCAATGGTAAGCAACTCTTCGGGTGTTTCGTCTAATTTCTTTTTTAGTTCTACGGTATGTGTTTGAACAATAGCTCCATCAATTACTTTAAGAAAATTGACAAAGCCGGTATTTTCGTCGCATACAATCGAAAAAACATCTACATTATCAATAGCCGGATTTACTATTGTTGATTTGCTTTTGTAATTTTCGAGATGTTCCATTTTTAGCTTGATAATTTGAGCTTTTTCAAACTCAAGATTATTGGCATGGCTCATCATTAAATCTTTTAGCTGTTTCAACACATTGGAAATATTGCCTTTTATAATTTCTTTAATTTCGCTAATGGTTTGATTGTACTCATCTATGGTTTGGAATCCTTCGCAAGGTCCTTTGCAATTTTTGATATGATATTCTAAACAAACCTTATATTTTCCACTATTGATATTGGTTTCAGATAAATTAAGCTTGCAATTTCTAATTTGGTATAATTGACGAATAAGTTCCAGCAAGGTGTTCATCATTCGTACAGAGGCATAAGGTCCAAAATACTGTGAGCCGTCTTTTATAACGTGGCGTGTGGGGAAAATACGTGGAAAAGTTTCGTTTTTAACACAAATCCAAGGGTAGGTTTTGTCGTCTTTCAACATCACATTGTAGCGAGGTTGATATTTTTTGATAAGATTGTTCTCGAGTAAGAGTGCATCTAACTCTGTATCAACAATCATAAACCGAATATCGGCAATCTTACGAACTAAAACGGCTATTTTGCCATTTTCAAAAATTTCTTTATTGAAATAAGAATAAACACGTTTTTTTAGGTTTTTGGCTTTGCCAATATAAATAATTGTCCCTTTATCATCAAAATACTGATAAATACCGGGTTTTTCAGGCAAAGTCTTTAATATTGACCTAATATGTTCGGAATGTAAGGAGTTCATAAAGTTTATAAAGTGCCTTGAATACCCAAAGTACTTGAAGTATTTAGAGTTTTATTGAGAAAGAGTTAGAAGTAATTTATCATTCTTTCTAAATTGTTTTTTACTTTCTACTTTAACCTTTTTTACTTTTTACTTTTTTCAACCACCAAACCTAAGTCCACCAAACCAACAATATCAAAATAATCCATCAAGTTGTCAATCTGAAACTTATAAGTTCCTTTTTTGTTGAAAATATATTTGCCTTTTACCAATAATTTCAAATCCCATAAATCGCCAGCACCTAAGCTTAAAAAATTACCATTAGTGTCTTTAATAAGAAAAGTGTGCATGGTAGTACGTTCTTCGCCATCTGGAGAGTAAATGGTAAGATTTACTTTTAAATTGTCGTAAGGGTATTGAGTAATATGTCTTAATGTTAAATAAACATTATATTCTGCTTCTATATCCTTTACGGTAACTTCAAAAAATAATGGTTTAAACCGATTCCATGTATAATTATCAAATTGCTGACGTTTTTCGTAAATTTTACCTCTATTACAAGCAGTTAAAGCAAAAATGCTTACTATTATTAAAAGATATTTTTTCATAAGTTATTATGTTATTAGTGATTTGTAATTCGTAATTAGTTAATTTGCAACTCCTTCGTCTTTTTTTGTTGCCCACTCGCCCACTCTCTTCTTTACTTCGTCTCTCCCTCTTCTCTTTCAGGAATTACTAAAGATGCTAAAACACTGACTAATAATATTGCTAATACAACATACAATGAATATGCTGTAGTAAAACCGATTTCTTTCAGCCAGTGGTGAAAAATCATTTTTAGACCAATAAAAGTAAGCAGAACTGCTAATCCAATTTTTAAATAGCGGAATTTATCCATCACATTGCTCAACAAGAAAAATAATGAGCGTAAACCAATAATGGCAAATATATTACTAAAAAAAACGATGTATGGATCTTTGGTTATTGAAAAAATTGCAGGAACTGAGTCAACAGCAAAAATAACATCGGTAAATTCTATTACTAAAAGTACTATTAACAAAGGTGTTATGTAATTTTTCTTGTTCTTTCTTACCACAAAATGCTGTTTAACGTAACGTGGATAAACTGCAAAATATTTAGAAGCAAATTTTACAACAGGATGCTTATCGGCATCCATTTTTTCTTCTTTATTACGGGTAAGAAACATTTTAATACCTGTGAAAATGAGCAATAAGCCGAACAAATAAAGTATCCAAGCAAATTCTTGTATCAATGCAGCACTTAAGAAAATAAAGACAAATCGCATTACAATAGCACCAATAATTCCCCAAAAAAGTACTCTTTTATAATATTTTTGTTGAACACCAAACGCAATAAATATTAGAATCATAACAAATACATTATCAACAGATAAAGCATATTCAATTAAATAACCTGTCAAGTATTCGAGCGAAAGATTGTTACGATAAACGGTTAAAGCCGATTCAAAATCCATACCATCAATATTAATGGAATGATCGTGAATGGCAATAATATGTTTTAATTTTTCTAAAGAATCAATACCATGAATCCAATCGCCATGGGTTCTAATGATAAAGTAAAAGATTAAAGAAATACTTACCCAAATTACTGTCCAAATAATGGATTCTTTAAATGAAACCACATGGCTTTTCTTTCCAACCAACACTAAATCAATAAATAGCATGAGTAGAATAAAAGCTACAAATCCCGAGAAAAAAATAATTTCGTTCCAATTCATAAAAAACTATATATGTTGCAAAAATAATTATTTTAGTCTTTGGTTTTGCATGCGAACAAAATTAAATATAAAAACAAAAAAAGAGTCTCCCAATTTTCGCAGAAGACTCTTTTTTATATCTGTTTATCAATGAATTATTCTATAATATTCATCTCTTTAATCAAATTTTGTGCATTGGCGTATTTGTCAATAATAAAAAGCACATATCTAATATCTACGCAAATAGTTCTTTGCAATTCGGGTTCAAATGCAATATCGCCACTCATAGCTTCCCAATTACCATCAAATGCAATGCCAATAAGCTGTCCATCGCCATTAATAACAGGAGCTCCCGAATCTCCACCTGTAATATCATTGTTTGTTAAAAAACATGTAACAACATCACCATTTGAGGCATATCTTCCAAAATCTTTTTTATTGTATAATTCTTTTAATTTGGCGGGAACAATAAATTCATCATTGCTTGGATCTTCTTTTTCCATAACGCCTTTTAAATGGGTAACATAATCGTAGTGAATAGCATCAGCTGCAGTATAATCCAAAACTTTTCCATACGTCATACGCATGGTGGAATTGGCATCTGGATAAAAGGTTTTATTAGGTTGCATTTCTCGTAAAGCTGCAATAAACAAGCGTTTTGCAACATCTAACTTGGTATTGATTTCTTTTTGTCCTGCATTGCCTTTTTTGTAAGCATCATAGATAGATAGTGTGGTTTTATTGATTAAATCATTATTAAATTTCTTTAAGTTAGGCTTTTTTATAAAATCATTAAAGCTTTTTTCTGAAGCAAACAATGAGGTTTCAAAAGCTTTATCAGTAAATTTTTGAATGTCTCCTTTGTATTCTTTATTAATAATTTCAAAAATATCAGGTAACATATCTGCTGGCATTTCTTTGCGATATAATTCTAATGCAGTTGCAAATATTTTCTTTTCTGTAGCAACATTACAATCTTTATATGCTTCTCTAATGTATTCTATGAAAGGTTCGTAAGCATCTGGTTTAGTGTCTTTCTTTTCAATTAAAGCCGATATTCCCATTGTTTGATATGGAGCTAATATTGTTTTTGAGCTCATTAAGATTCCTTGAAAATACCATAAATTCATTTTCGATTTTGAATCTAAAAGTTGTTTTGATGCAGCAGCAAGGTCTTGAATAACATTGCCATATTTTGCTTTGCGTGAAGCATCAGCATTAATCCATGTTTGCAATTCATCTTCCAAAGCTTTCTTTTTATCAAATATTTTTAGTCTTTTTAAGCCTCTGCTTTCGCCAATTTTATTTTTCCAGACGTTTGCTAATTCTGCATAAGTAGAAGCATATTTAATTTTTACACCAGCATCTGCATCCATATCTTTTTTTATGATGGGTAATATGGCATTTCCAACATTGATAATGGCAGGATTGGCTTGTTCTAAGGCAGATTGAACCCCGTAAGAAGTCATGTAACGGTATGTACTTCCTGGGTATCCCCATATCATAGCATAATCGTCTTTTTTAACACCCTTAATATTGACAGGCAAAGAATATTTAGGTTTTAAAGCTATATTTTCTTTTGCAAATTTTGCAGGTTTGCCATCAGGTGCAGTATAAACCCTGAACATGCTGAAATCACCAGTATGACGAGGCCACATCCAGTTATCAGTATCACCACCAAACTTTCCAATAGACTCAGGAGGAGTTCCTACCAAACGTATATCTTCATATATTTCATATACAAACATATAATATTCGTTTCCATCAAAAAAACTTTTAACTTCAACAGTATATTTTCCTTTTTCGGCAGCTTCTTTTTTTAATTTATCTGAAGCTTTACTAATAGCAGCTCTTCTGGAAGCATTTGGCATTGTATCACTAACATTAGCCAATACTTTTTTAGTTACATCTTCCATGCGAACCAAAAAAGTAACATTTAAACCTTCTATTGGAATTTCTTCATTTTTGTTGTATGCCCAAAATCCATTAGACAAATAATTGAGTTCAGTTGTGCTACTCTTCTGTATAGATTCGTAACCACAATGGTGGTTTGTAAGCAACAACCCTTCGTTTGAAATTACTTCGGCTGTACAATAATCGGCAAACTGAACGATGGCATCTTTCAAACTTGAATGATTGATACTATATAGTTCTTCGGCTGTAAGATGAAGCCCCATTTTTTGCATATCCACATAATTAAGTCTTTCGATAAACATGGGCAGCCACATTCCCTCATCGGGTGGGGTTACAGGTTTTGCAATTATGCGAAAAGAGCATAATCCTGTTAGAATAAAAGCAATAAGAAATATTTTTTTCATTTTTAGAAAAGTTTTTATTGTAAATATAAATTTGAGTAAAATTAAATATGTCAATGTAATAAAAACAGGTTTTACAATATAAAGTTTGAAGTTTTCGACAAATACTTATTTTAGCCTGTCGGAAAGTATTTTTATTTCGATAAAAGGCGAAATGTTTTCATAAAGAATATTGTACATAGCATCTAAAATTGGCATTTCAACATGATAATTTTCGTTAATAATATGGATGCAATTGGTTGCATAGTAACCTTCTGCTATCATTTTCATTTCCAATTGTGCCGATTTTACTGAATATCCACTGCCTATCATTGTACCAAATGTTCGATTACGACTGAATTGCGAATAAGCTGTAACCATTAAATCGCCCAAGTAAACAGAATTTGTTAATTCGCGATTGATGGGATGCACATTTTCTATGAATCTTTCCATTTCTTGCAATGCATTGGAAATTAGTACTGCTAAGAAATTATCACCATAGCCTAAACCTTTACAAACTCCAGCAGCAATGGCATATATGTTTTTCAATACAGCAGCATATTCGGTTCCATAAATATCATCGGAAGTAGAAGTTTTTACATATCTACAGGAAAAGGTAGAAGCTACATTTTCAGCTAAAGAACTGTTTTGCGAAGCTACCGTGAGATAAGTTAGTTTTTCCAATGCAATTTCTTCGGCATGTGAAGGTCCACTTACAATGCTTATATCTTGAAAATCAACATTAAATTTTTGGTTGAAATAGTCGGCAATAATTAAATTATGGCTGGGAATAATTCCTTTAATAGCCGAAAGAATTTTTTTGCCTTTAAATATTTCTATTGGCAATTCTCCGATGGCATCATCTAAAAAAGCAGCAGGAACCACAAAAAGCAAATGAGTTGATTGATTAATGATTTCTTCGATATCGTTGCTGATGTTGAGTTTTTGTATATCAAATTCCACAGAACTCAGATACAATGGATTATGATGATATTTTTCGACACCTTCTTTAATTTCAGGCTCTCTAACCCACCAATTAACGCAATCAACATTGTTTTGTAAGATTTTTACCAAAGCGGTTGCCCAACTTCCACTGCCAATTACTGCGTACTTTTCTTGTGTTTCCATGAATTTTAATTTATTCAATTGCAAAAATAAAGAAAATTTGGCGATTTGATAATATGATAATGTTAAGTGATAGCTTACTCCCGTGCTGCAATTTCTTGAAAAGGTTGATTTAGAAATAGTTATACGGGATGGTAAATTTGTTTAATTATTGATTGAATGGATTTTTTAATATTTGAATCTTTTTATAATATCTTTAAATCACTAAATCGCCAAATCACCACATCATCAAATCCTTTGTGAATTTATTAACAAAAAAAACTTAAATCTACCTTACAAATTTTTAAAATAAATGTAATTTTGCAAACCAATAAAATTAACTAATACAAATACAAAACGCTTTTTACATTATGTATAAAATCAGCAAACACCCCATTTTAAACATACCTCAACCTAAAAAAGTTTCTTTTGCTTTTGAAGGAAAAACGATAGAAGGAGAGCAGGGATTTACCATTGCAGCAGCATTACATCAAGCTGGATTTCCTGTTCATAGCCATAGTTTACATAATAGGGAACGAAGCCTTGAATGCGGTATTGGTAAATGTGGTGCTTGTGAAATGCTTGTAGATGGTAAAGTTAAACGTATTTGTATTACCAAAGTTGATGGTATTAAAGAAGTTAAAGAAGTCCCAAAAGATTATAGCCCCGATATAGTTGAATATAAAAAAGATACAGCTGTTAAAGTTTACAAAACCCAAGTTGTAATTATAGGTGCAGGTCCTGCAGGATTAGCTGCTCGCGAAGAGTTGAATGAGCATCAAGTTGCTAATATTGTTATAGATAACAACGATAAAATTGGCGGGCAATTTTTGATGCAAACCCATCAATTTTTCTTTTTTGAAAACGAAAAGAAATTTGGCGGCATGCGTGGATTTGATATTGCTACTACATTAGCCGGCGATAACCATGACGGTATTTTCCTTAATTCAACGGTTTGGGATATTTTAGAAGGCAAACGCATTGCAGTTAAAAATATTGAAAAAGAAGAAATTTATTACATAGATGCCGAACAATTAATTATTGCTACCGGAGCAGTTCCATTTATGCCTACTTTTGAGAACGATGATTTACCGGGTGTTTTCACAGCCGCCGTTGTGCAAAAAATGATGAACAATGAGTTAACGCTTTTAGGAAAAAGAATACTTACAGTTGGGGCAGGAAACATTGGCTATCTTACCTCTTATCAACTGATGCAAGCCGGAGCTACTGTAAAAGCTATTATCGAAGCTCAACCCAACGAAGGCGGTTTTCCTGTTCAGGCAAATCGTGTACGCCGTTTAGGCATTCCTGTAATGACTTCGCACATTCTGTTAAAAGCCATCCCAAACGAAAAACATAACGGTATTATTGGTGCTGTAGTTGCTGAATGTGAAAATTTTAAACCCATACCGGGTACCGAAAAAATTATTGATGGTATTGATGCCATTAATATTTGTACAGGCTTAATTCCCGATGATCAATTATTGATAAAAGGCAATGAAGTATTTGGAAGAAGTTGTTACGGAGCAGGCGATGCCATTCGTATTGGCGAAGGCACCAGTGCTGTTTTAAGAGGAAAACAAGTTGCTTTTGAAATTTTACAAGAAATAGGTGCTCGTTACAATTATGACGAATACCTTGCTTTATCTAAAGAATATATTGATTCGCAACAACATCCGATGCGAATTATCGAAGAACCAGATCTTCCTTCGAGCGAAAGAATGAATGCCAAAGGCTTTGTGCAAATTGATTGTTTGTATGGATTTGCCTGCAACCCTTGTGCATTTGCCTGCAAATACGGAGCTATTACCAAATCATCTACCAGTACTGTTCCTCAAATAGATTTTGAAAAATGTATCGGTTGTATGGATTGCGTTTACCAATGTCCGGGATTGGCTATATTTGGCTATAACCTACAAAAAGATTGGATGTTTTTACCCATCGAATACGAAGCAAACGAAGGTGCCGAAGTATTTTTAGTTGATAATCAAGGTGCAAAATTAGGCGAAGGTGTTATAGAAAAGATTTTGAAAAAAGCCAATAAAACCAATATTGCAAGAGTTAAATCACTTACTATTAAAGGCGAAGAGCTTGTAAATGTAAGAGGTTTTATTGTTAAAGAAAACTATCCTGAAAAAGTTGAATTTAAACCTGCTGTTAATATTGAATCAGAAACCTATGTTTGTCATTGTGATGATGTGAGCGTAGCTGATGTATTGAGTATTGTAGGCAACCGTAAGTTTATTTCGGTTGACGAAGTAAAACACACCACCCGTTTAGGAATGGGGCCTTGCCGTGGTAAGCGGTGTATTCCACGTATGAAGCAAATGATTCGCCCTTATAGTGTTGAAATTGTTGGCGATGCTACTCCACGAGGCCCGTTATCTAACCAAATTGGCATGGGAGAACTCTATCCTTGCGATAAACACGAAAAAGTAATTACCAATGCTACAGAAAAAGCCATCCCAAAAGTAAAAGTAAAAGCCTTTGTTGCCGGTGGCGGTATTGGCGGTAGTGCTTTGTTCCGCTATCTTTCCGAAGCAGGCATGAAACCTGTAATGGCAAATTTCGGGCGTGGTGCTTCGTGGCGTAATATTGCCGGTGGTCGTCCTGCCTTTAGTGTTGCCGAAATATCTGATATTGCACTTCATAATCGTGATATTTTTAAAGAATTACAAAAAATAAAAAATATTGATTATCGTCCAATTAAATATGTAAGTTTTGCTCACGACGATGAAACGTATAGCGCTTTAGATGCTTCAAAAGCATGGTCGGATGCCTATATGGTTGACCCTAAAGATTTCCGCAAAGAAATTTCGCCATACTTTAACAACAACTTAAAAACCTATCAATCAGCATTAATTACCAACGATTGCTGGCAAGCTACACCGGGCAGGGTTATTGATTTAATTCGTAATATCGGGATCGAAAAAGGTGGCGAAATATTGGAAGATTGCCAATTGATTGATGTTGAAAAACAAGGAAATACCTATCGTTTGATAGTTCAAACCCACGCAAAAGAATATGTAGAATACGAAACCGAAATATTTATCAATGCAATGGGACCCGAAGGCGAGCGTTTTGCCCGTAAATTAGGTATTGAAACAGGCTTATTTCCTGTAAAACATCAGGCATTTATTACCCGTCGCTTACCATTGTTAGGTAAAGAGGGCAATTCCTTAGATATGTTGATTGACCGCCGCAAATACAAAGGCTTTTCAGCTGTTTACGGACAACAATTGCACGATACCGGACAAATTATAGGTTGTGCTTCTCCGGCTATTGATGCTATGGAAACCGATAAAAATCTTAAAATCAACTCAAAAGAATTTTTGGAAATTGTATCCGAAATTTTTGTGGATTGGTTGCCTGAACTTTCATCTGTAGGATTCCAAGCAGTATGGTCTGGCTATTATGTGGAACCTCGTTATACAGTTGACCCTGAATTAGGCTTATTTATTGGCTTGCGTGGACATGGTTTTATGTTAGGACAGTATCTTGCCAAAATGTATGTTGATAAACTCATGGGACGCGAAGTTCCGGCTTACTTCGACCGCCTGAAACTCAGCGGCGACGGCTTACCTGAAAAAGCGTTTAAGTAGGTGGTTATTAGTTATTAAGTTAATGGTTATTGGGGAAGCCGAAGTAGGCTTTATGTCATACTCTGACTAAACGGATAATTTTGTTTTAAGTAAAGGGATTTACACTCATAGAAATATGAATGTAAAATAAACAAATGTCGTATATTTGAATGTTATCATTAAAAAACAATTTAGTATGTCAAAAAGTAAATTATACAGTTTAATCTTTTCAATAACTGGTGCTGTAATAATAATTTATTCATTATTTTTTCGTCTTTTCTTTATAAATATCGACCTTGGGAAACGATTTAATTCAAAGCCTTTTTATGAATCAGATTTATTTTTTTGGGTTGGCTTAATTTGGATATTGATAGGAGGCATTTATTTCCTATTCTTTAAGATGAATAAAATTCAACTTATTGATAAATATACAATAAAACACTATTGGTTTTCAATATTTTTTATTATAATGTTGTTAATTGTTCCGGTACTTAATAAGTTTTACCCAACAAAAGAATATAGAGATTCTTTTATTGATAACTTTTTCATGTTTTATTCTATTATATCGTTTTTTTTATTCTTGATTGGTTTTGTTTTATTTGTAGTAAACATTATTAAATCTACATATGCATATTTCTTAATAAAAAGTAAATGGGAAAAAGACTAAAAAACACATAACGTGCTACTAAAACCAATGCTACACTCCTATTCATCGGCATTTTGCCAAAAATAATTCTAAAAGCCTTTAACATGAACCAAATCAACACACAATACTACCAAACATCTTATGGAGAGTTAATATTGGGTAGTTTTGATAATAAACTTTGTTTATGCGATTGGCGTTACCGAAAAATGAGAACGGCTATTGATAGCAGGTTGTGGCGAGGTTTAGAAGCAGAATACGTAGAAAAACCCGATGAAGTTTTAAATAATACCATTCAACAATTAGAAGAATACTTTTTGGCTAAAAGAAAGCAGTTTGATATTCCTTTGCTTATGGTAGGCACTGATTTTCAGCAAAAAGTATGGAATGAGTTGATAAAAATCCCTTATGGAAAAACTTCCAGCTACTTACAACTTGCTGAGAAAACAGGGAATAAAAATGCTGTAAGAGCAGTAGCCAATGCAAATGGTGCAAATGCCATTTCTATCATTGTTCCTTGTCATCGGATTATTGGCAGCAAAGGTGAGTTGGTTGGCTATGCCGGTGGACTAAAAACAAAGGAAAAACTATTGCAACTGGAACAAAGTTTGTTTTCTGCCAATTCGCTCAAATTGCAGTATAGTATGGATTTATAAACACATAATAGTGGTATAAAATAATAAAAGCAGCCCTTTCGGACTGCTTTTTTCATTAATATTATCATGGTATTTTACCAAATTACTGCACGATCGGCTTCGGGTTTAAAGCGTTTATCGGTAGGCAAAATAGTAAATGCTTTGTAAAATTCAGGAATATTATATACAATAACATTTACCCTTGCCACTGCAGGAGAATGAACATCTTCTTTTAAGCGACTCATCAACAATTTATCGCGAATATTTCCACGCCATACTTGTGCATACGACAAAAAGAAACGTTGTTCGGTAGTAAATCCGTCAATTGCTTTATTTTCTTTGCCTTGCAAAGCTTTTTGCAATGCAGCATAAGAAACGGTTACACCACCTATATCGGCAATGTTTTCACCTAACGTTAATTTTCCATTAACATGTAAAGAATCTAAAATTTTAAAATTATCATATTGAGTTACCAATACTTGTGTTTGTTTTTCAAAATTTACAGCATCTTCTTTTGTCCACCAATCACGCAAATTGCCTTCTTTATCGTATTGGCGACCTTGATCGTCAAAACCATGAGTCATTTCGTGACCAATAATAACTCCGATAGCACCATAATTTACAGCATCATCAGCATTCATAAAAAAGAATGGAGGTTGTAAAATTCCGGCAGGGAAAACAATTTCGTTCATATTTGGGCTGTAATACGCATTAATAGTTTGAGGTGTCATTCCCCATTCGGTACGATCAACTGGTTTGCCTATTTTTGCTATCTCGCGTGCAAACGAAAAACGACTTGCATTGCTTATGTTTTCGAAATATGAATTTTTGGCAATTGTTAAACTGCTATAATCAATCCATTTATCGGGATAACCAACTTTTACATTTACTTTTTCAAGTTTCGCAATGGCTTCTTTTTTGGTAACATCACTCATCCATTTCAGGTTTTGGATACGATCTTTTAAAGCAGCTTTTAAATTTGCACATAATTCAACCATGCGTTGTTTGGCTTTGGCAGGAAAATATTTTTCAACGTAAAGTTGTCCAACAGCTTCGCCCAACGAACTTGATGTTTCTTCCAAAACTCTTTTCCAACGAGGTTTCATTTCGGTAACACCACTTAAAACGGTTTCATTAAATGCAAAATTTTGTTTTACAAAAGCATCTGATAAGTAAGGTGCTGCAGTACAAAGCAAATTCCATTTGAAATATATTTTCCATTGCTCAACTGGAATTTTAGTGGTCATTTTAGCCATTTCAGCTATAAATTTTGTTTGTCCTACGTTAACTTCATCAGTTTTTGGCAAGCCCAAGGTTTGGAAATAAGCAGCCCAATCGTATTGAGGAACCATTTTTTTCAATCCATCTAAATTGGTTTTATTGTAATTAGCAATTGGATTACGAAGTTCTATGCGAGTGGAAGAGGCTTTGGCAAGTTGGGTTTCCATTTGCATAATTTGTTCTGCAATTTTGGCAGCTTGTTCTTTGGTTTCGCCAGTTAATTCAAACATTTTGGCAATGTGTTTCACATATTCGCTACGAATTTCTTTAGAGCGTTCATCTGCTGATAAATAATAATCTCTATCAGCCAAACCTAAGCCACCTTGGTAGAAATTAGCAATAATAGCATTGCTATTTTTTTCGTCTTGCCCTGCATAAAAATAGAACAATGTTGACATACCCGATGCTTGCATATAAGCAATATGTTTTTGAACATCAACAGGTGTTTTGATGGCTGCAATTTTATCTAATTCAGGTTGAATGGCTTTGATGCCATCTTTTTCAATTTTTACAGTATCCATACCAGTAGCAAAAAAATCGCCAATTTGTTGTTGAACAGAACCTTGTTTTGCATCTTTAGCAGCAGCAGCTTCGTTCATAATAGTTTGCAGTTGTTTGTAATTTTCTTCTTGCAAAGCTTCAAAAGCACTCCAACGGCTGTTGTCAGCAGGTATTGGATTGTTTTTCATCCATGTACCGTTAGCATATTGGTAAAAGTCATCGCCCGGACGAATGGTTGTGTCCATATTGGCACTATTAATAGCTGGCTCATCATTAGCTGTTTGCGTTTTCTTAGTTCCACAACCAACAATCATGGTAAGGGCAATAATTCCTGCAAAAACAGTGGTAATTGTTTTCTTTTTCATTGTATTGATTTAATTTATTTGTAAATATTATTATTTAATAGACAAAAGTAAATATTATTTGGAAATCAAAAAGTTATTTGTAAAATTATTATTCTCAAATTTATTTACTAAAAAAATCCTTAAGAAAGTAGCAAACAGCTATCTCCATAGCTCAAAAAACGAAAATCGTTTTCGAGTGCATAATTGTATATTTCTTTCCATTTTTCACCAATCAATGCAGCTATTAACAACAATAAGGTGCTGCGAGGCTGATGAAAATTGGTAATTATTCCTTTGGCAATTCTAAATTGATAACCCGGTAGTATCATCATTTGTGTTTGCCCTGTTAAAACATTGATTTTACGGTTGTCCATAAAAGCGAGAATGCTTTGCAATGCCATTTCTGCGGTAATTGCTAAGCTGTATTTTTCTTGATAAGCATCCCATTGCAAAACGTTTAATTCTTCATGATTTTGTTTACCTAAATATAGTTTAACGCCAAACCAATACAACGATTCAAGCGTTCGGGCAGATGTAGTTCCAACAGGGATAATGTTTTTATCAATATTTTCAATCAATTTTACAATAAGACTGCGCTCGATATATACTTTTTCACTGTGCATACTATGCTGATCAATAGTTTCGGAGCTTACAGGTTTAAAAGTCCCTGCACCTACGTGCAAAGTAAGATTTTGGCATTGTATTCCCTTTGATTTTAGCTTACTGAATGTTGTTTCTGTAAAGTGTAAACCGGCAGTGGGAGCTGCCACAGAGCCATCTTCAGCAGCATAAACCGTTTGATAGCGAGTATTATCAGTTTCTACAGCTTCTCTATTTAAATAGGGAGGCAATGGAATTACACCCAATTTATCTAAAACTTCGGCAAACGAAAGCAACTCATCATCCCACGAAAACGCTATTATCCAAGCATTGTCTATAGCTTGTATGCGTTCTGCTTTTATTGTATGCGTTTTGCCATTGTATTCAAACTGTTTTTCAATAAAAATATCTTTCCATCGTTTGTTGTTACCCACAAAGCATTTCCACACGCAATTCCCTTTTTGCTGAAATGCTAATTGAATATCTACATCATTTGCAGCAGGTTCTAAACAAAAAATTTCAATAATACTTCCTGTTTCTTTTTTGAAAAGCAGACGAGCATGAATTACCTTTGTATTATTGAATATCAGCAAGGTATTATCGGGTAATAAATCGGGCAATTCGCTGAACTGATGTGTAGTATATTTATCTTTTTTATATACCAATAGTTTAGATGTATCGCGATTTTCGAGTGGAAAACGTGCAATGCGCTCGTCTGGTAATGGATAATCAAAGTCGTTGATATTGATTTTAGCGGGATCAATCATGTAGTGTTTTTTTGCAAAGGTAAAAAAGAAAAAGGAAGCAATGCGTTCTTCTGTATTCAAAAAATTTTTCTTCTTAATAATATGTTTTTTAATAATATATTTGCAAAAAGTTTAAATAGCTGTTAGATGTTTTTTGAGAATACCGAAAATAGTACAGGAAAAAGAGGTTGTATTGAAGTTATTTGTGGTTCAATGTTTTCGGGCAAAACCGAAGAATTAATTCGCCGCCTAAACCGTGCCAAAATTGCAAAACAGAAAGTGGAAATTTTTAAACCTTCTGTTGATACACGTTACGATGATATTAATGTGGTTTCACACAATGAAAATGCAATTCCTTCAACGCCGGTAGAAACTGCTTCTCAAATTTTATTGTTTGTTGAAGACGCAAGTGTGATAGGAATTGACGAAGCTCAGTTTTTTGATGACGAATTGTATAATGTATGTAATACCTTAGCCGACAGAGGTGTAAGAGTTATTGTAGCTGGCTTAGATATGGATTATTTGGGTAATCCTTTTGGTCCAATTCCTCGATTAATGTCAGTAGCCGAAGACGTTACAAAAGTGCATGCTATATGTATGAACTGCGGAAATTTAGCACATTATTCACATCGAACCGTTCAAAATGATAAATTGGTAATGCTTGGCGAAAAAGATACTTACGAACCGCTTTGCCGAAAATGCTACAATGAAATAAGAAGTGCCTTGAGTACTTAGAATACTTGGAGTGCCTTGAGTACTTGGAGTTTTTTTAAAAAACAACTATGGATAATAATTTAATTTTGTTCATATTTAATAAAAATCAAGATTATGAACCATAAAATCAACTTAGTTCTATTTTTAACAATTTGTATACTCATTTTAAGTTGTAAAAAAGAAGAACAGAATTTAGGAACACCAATTACAGAAACATCTATTATTGGTTTATGGGAAGTCAAACTTTTCACAGTAACTCAGTACGATACAAATAACGTTTATATTTCAACTGATACAGTTATATTTACCAACGAAGTTGGAGAACCTATTACATTTTTGGAAAAGTTTACATCCGACAATAAATTTTTCCAATTCCAAAATACAATCAATGATACCTTGACACAATCTACTTATACTAAAAATGACAATAATATCTTAATCAATCTTCCTTCAAATGGATTTCCCTTTAATAACCGGATAATCTCAAATATCAATTCTACCTCACTTATATTATTTCAAATCTTAAATAATTCTTCGTACAAACTAAAGCTGACTCAGACATATATCCGAAAATGATATTAAATTTGCAAGTTCTAACAAACAGACACGTTAGAAGTAAAAAAATCAATGCAAAAAGAAATCTCAACGCAAATTAAACAAAAAGCAATAGAATTAGGCTTTTCTTACTGTGGAATTTCTGCTGTTAGTCCACTTGATAATGAAGCCGATTACTTAAAAAAATGGCTCGAAAATGGCTTTCATGGCGAAATGCAATACATGGAAAATCATTTCGAAAAACGAACAAATCCTGTGTTTTTATTAGAAAATGCAAAATCAGTTATCAGTGTTTTGCTCAACTATTACCCCGCAAATAAAACAGAAGAATTTGATAACTACAAAATTGCCAAATATGCTTATGGCAAAGATTACCACTATATTATCAAATTAAAATTAAACAATATTATTGAACTTATTCAAGAAGAATTTCCTAAAGCCACAGTTCGTGCTTTTTGCGATTCTGCACCTGTAATGGAGAAAGTATGGGCAGCCCGTTCTGGCTTGGGATGGATTGGTAAAAATACTTGCTTAATTACACCCAAAGCTGGTTCTTATTTTTTGATTGGCGAAATTATCACTGACATTGAGTTAATATACGACACCCCTATTAAAAACCACTGTGGTAATTGTACAAAGTGCATTGATGCCTGCCCTACTTCTGCTATTATTGCTCCTTATCAGTTAGATGCTCGTAAATGCCTTTCATATCTAACAATTGAATATAAAAATGATTTATCTTCTGAAATAAAGCAGCATCAAAACGATTGGATTTTTGGTTGCGATATTTGTCAGGATGTTTGCCCTTGGAATATTAGATTTACACAACCATGCAACGATATTGATTTGCAACCCAATGAAAACTTACTAAAAATGAAAAAGCAAGATTGGCAACACTTATCAAAGCCTAATTTTAATACACTTTTCAAAAATACTGCCTTGGAAAGAACTGGCTACAATCGGTTGAAAAGAAATATTTCTGAATAATCCTGCAATAAAATATGTTTTTGGTTCAAACTTCAATATTTTGCATTTTTTCTTCAAAATTGTTAACAATATAGATTTTTTATTTTATTGAAAATGAGAATTAAATATTTTTTAATACGCTAATATTTAATTGTTTATAATTTATTTTTTGAATTTTAAAAGTTTGATTTATTAATCTACCACATTTATATTGTAAAATATCGTTTTTTTTGCAACTTTTTTTAAAAAAATGAGTAAGTTTGCATTAATTAATCATTGTATTATAGTTTTTTAAAAAAACTTAACCATGAATACAAAAACAACAAAAAAATTAGTAATTTCATTTATAGTGATGCTGATTTTTGCAGTTTTTTTCTCAAATTCATGGGCAAACAACTTAGGTTTTAATAATCAATCAAAATTTACCACCAATTATACAGAAACTTTATCTAATTTTTATTCGCAACTTAATAATAACCAAGCTTACAAGCAAGAAAATAATACAACTTTTGTAATCTTACCGACAATTTCATCAATTAATAACTATTTTAATTGGTCTGTTATACAAGATTTTAATGATACTCCAATAGAAAGAAGTATATCTGTATTTAGCCTAAATACTTCAAATATCTCAACAAGCAAAGAAGATGCCATTTCTATCTCTTATACAGGGTCGCCATGGTGTCTTTCAGCGGCAGTTCAAACAGTAATAGAAACAGGAACAAGCGGAGGTGTTTATTCGGTATCGCCTTCAGGTTTAACTATTGATGCTACAACAGGTGCTATTACTCCAAGTACAAGTACAGCTGGTACTTATACTGTTACTTATACAATATATCCTGGCACTCTAGCTGAAGAAGTTGCAACAACTCAAGTAACAATAGCAGCAACACCTGCAGCTAATCCAATCATTGGCTCTGCTATACAATGTGCTGGAGTTTTAAATGCAGCTTATTCTGTAATTTTACAAAGTCCTCCACCATTGCCTTCAACTCATGGTTCTGGTAATGATGAACCAGGTAGTGGTACAAGTAATTCTTATGCATGGTCGTACGATGGAATAGGTGCTACTTTTAGTTCAACTAATAACAATGTAACAACAATCGACTTTGCAGGAAATGCTACTGGTGGTAATTTGAATGTAGTAGAAACGAATCTTGCAACAGGCTGTTCATATACAAACACATTAGCAATTATAATTCCATCTGCAACAATTTTATATGCAAATACACCATACTGTACATCCCTTGCAACAACACAAACGATTACTCAAACGGGTACTTTGGGTGGAACATATACATCAGCACCAGCAGGTTTAATTATTGACACAATTACTGGAACAATTA
>CAYTJB010000028.1:0-4094 GCA_964437995.1 uncultured Bacteroides sp.
CTTCAAACGGGGTTTAACAACAAAGTGAAATGAACAACAAGTAATAAACATAGCAGCGAGCTGAAAGGAAAGGAACGACACACTCCCCGCCTGAGAGCAAGCTGCGGAACGTTATCTCGCTTTTTGGTCTATACGTTGTTTGGTGGCAAAAAAATAAAACCTTGGACACACTTTTTTGGATACTACCTTATTATTGTTTAATATACTGATTGCATTTGTTTTGTTAAAAAAAAACTCAATAAAAAAAAGCAGTATCAAAAAATAATACTGCTTTTTGGTCGGAGAGATGAGACTCGAACTCACGACCTCTTGCCCCCCAGACAAGTACGCTAGCCAACTGCGCTACTCCCCGATTTAGGCTGCAAAATTAGTCAAAAATTTAACTAATCAAAATTTTACGCTTGTATATAATGTGTAATTTTGAAAAATATTTTAATTTTACCACAAATCTTTTTATACAAATACTAAAAAAACAATGCTTTTTAAAGATATAATCGGACACAAAGAGGTTATTAATAAGCTCATACAAACAGTAACCGACAACAGAGTGAGTCATGCTCAATTAATTTTAGGACCCGAAGGTAGCGGGAAATTGGCTTTGGCTATTGCATATAGCCAATATTTGAATTGTGAAGAAAAACAGCAATACGAAGCAAATCATGCTTCGGGTTTAATAGGCGATGCCTGTGGAACGTGCCACTCATGCTTGAAATATAATAAGTTAATACATCCTGATTTGCATTTTGTTTTTCCAAATACAAATACTAAAAAAGTTACTGCAAAAAGCTACAGCGAAAATTTTATAACTGAATGGAGAGAATTTTTAATTGAAAACAACTATTATGTGAGCCTTAATAATTGGTTCGAAAAGTTAGGTGTTGAAAATAAGCAAGGCAATATTAACGTTCGCGATTGTAACGAAATAAACCGAATCCTTAGTTTTAAAACGTATGAATCGGAATATAAAGTAATGATAATATGGATGGTAGAAAAATTAAATCATGCCGCTGCCCCCAAAATATTGAAAATATTGGAAGAACCACCCGAAAAAACCTTGTTTTTGTTGATTTCGGAAAGCCACGATCAAATATTGCCAACCATTTTATCAAGAACTCAATTGATAAAACTATTAAAAATAAATGACCACGAAATTATTGAAAAACTAACTCAAACTTATCAGGTTGACGATAAAACGGCTCAATTTATTGCCAGTCATGCTGATGGAAATTATGCCGAAGCATTAAGGTTACTTAACAATACTGAGGAAGAAAAATTTAATACCGACTTATTAATTAACTGGTTAAGAGGTTGTTTTAAAGGTTCTACTACCGAAGTAATTACAAAAACAGGAAGTGTAGAAGGCTTGAGTACCATAGTAAGTACATTGGCAAAAATTGGAAGAGAAAAACAGAAAAACTTTTTAAACTATGCACTAAAAATATCAAGATATTGTGTATTAATTAATTATAGCCAAAGCGAATTGGTAAAGTTATCAACGGATGAATCAAAGTTTATTGCAAATTTTTACAAATTTATTAATTCTCAAAACATTGAAGCCGTATCGGAAGAACTGAACAAAGCCATTTATCATATTGAACGCAATGCAAATCCCAATATTTTATTTATGGATTTGTCGTTAAAAATGCACAAATTACTTTTAAATTTATAAAAAACAGCCAAATTTATTAACTCATATTACGCAAAAAATTTAAAAAGTAGATATACAGGTTCTTAATAGGTTTGTAAAGCAAAACTTTTTAGAAACAGTTATACCGAGCCAATTGCAGCAAAGTTTTTTTTGCAAACCTGATTTCATTCGGTATAATATCGCTGAACTATATGTTTTTTGTAATTAATCGTACTGTAATTTTTTCGTAAGTTATTATATTACTGCGTTTTACTACGAAGCAATGGATTAACATTAAGCAATTTACGCTACAAAATAGAACCTTAAAAAGCGGTGGCTTGTATGAGCAATACAGAACTATCCAAGTTCTTATAAACAATACGAAGAGAAATATATCATGGATAATCTTTGCATACAAATAAAAAAATATGTAAAAATAGCGAAGGCAAATTGTTAAAAAAGGCACAAATCAATATTTCGCTATTCATAGTATTGCGTAGCATTTTTAAAGGCGTAGTCCCGAAACTTCGGGATTATTTGAAGTCTTGAATTTTCTCATACTTTTTTTCAAGAAAAAAGTATGAGAAAAATAAAAAATACGATATTAATATTTGTAAATTATTTATGAAATACATCAATAGTAGTGATAGCGAGGAATCTCAATAATTATTAATTTAATGAGATCCCGAAGTTTCGGGATGACAAAAAGCGAGATAATAATAAGATAGAGTCAACAGAAAAAAATTGATGCAACGTTATTAAATAAATTATTATAATTTTGTAAACTATGGAAACAACACGTCAAAATAAAATATCGCGACTGATACAGAAAGATTTAAGCGAAATTTTTCAACATCTATCACGTGAGCATTTCAAAAATGCAATGATTACAGTTACAGGAGTTAAGGTAAGCCCTGATTTATCTATTGCCAAGGTTGCTCTCAGTATTTTTGCTACAAAAGATAAAAACGAAATTATGCCATTGGTAAAAGCAAAAAAGAATGAAATTCGCTTTGAATTGGCTCATAAAGTAGGCAAACAACTAAGGGTAGTTCCTTCGTTGGAGTTTTTTCTCGACGATTCATTAGATTATATCGAAAACATCGAAAAATTATTAAAATAGTTTTTAATAACTAATATCAAAGTTTTGAAACTCCCAATCTATATTGCAAAACGCTATATATTCTCAAAGAAATCTCATAATTTAATCAATATATTATCGGGAATTTCGGTGGCTGGCGTTACTATTGGGACAATGGCACTTATTATTGTGCTGTCAGTATTTAATGGACTCGAAAACCTGATTTCGTCCATGTACAACTCTTTTAATCCCGATTTAAAAATAGAAGCTCAAGTTGGCAAAACGTTTAATATCAATCAATTTCCCATTAGCGAATTATCCAATATTGAAGGCATAGCTAATTATTGCGAAATTGTTGAAGAAAATGCTTTGTTGGAGTATAAAAAGAATAAGCAAATTGTTCAAATTAAAGGAGTTGATAATAATTTTACTAAAGTTAGCAAGGTTGATTCGTGCATAGTGGAAGGCAAATTTTTGTTGCAAAAAGGCGATGTAAATTTTATGGTGCTGGGCTATGGAATTTATGATATGTTGGGCATACAACTAAGCGATTTTGCAAGCCCTGTTTCGGTTTATATTCCTAAACGCGACAAAAATATGTCTATCGACCCATTGGAAGCCTTTAACAATGAGTTGATTATGCCTTCGGGTGCATTTTCTATTCAGCAGGATTTTGATACTAAAATTGTAATTGTTCCTTTACAATTTGCCAGAAAAATGTTGGATTACACCACCGAAGTTACAGCTCTCGAAATAGGTTTAAAACCCGAAGCCGATGTTGAAAAAGTTCAAAATCAAATAAAAAACCTTATTGGAAATAAATTTGTAGTAAAAACCCGATTTCAGCAAGAAGAAATATTTTATAAAATTATAAAATCCGAAAAATTTGCAGGTATTTTAATTTTATCTTTCATCCTCTTAATAGCTGCATTCAATATAGTAGGTTCACTATCAATGCTTATTATAGAAAAAAAGAAAGATATTGCCATATTGCATAGTTTAGGTGCATCTAATGTGTTGATAAAAAGAATTTTTATAGCCGAAGGACTTATGATTTCTTTATCAGGTGCTTTTGTAGGAATGTTGCTTGGAGGATTAGTTGTTTGGATACAACAACATTTTGGCATAATTAAGCTCGAAGGCAATGGAAGTTTTGTAACTAAATATTATCCAGTTCAACTACAATTTATGGATTTTGTAAACGTATTTGCTATTGTTTTTGTAATTGGCTTATCAGCAACATTATACACTGTTAGGCAGATTGCAAAAAGAATAAGCAGTGAGCAGTAGATAATTAAAATTACGAAAAGTAATGATACGCAAAGAGCTTCTTTATAAATTCAATGACACAAATGCAATTTTATCTATATGTAGTACGTTCCAATG
>CAYTJB010000028.1:4104-19725 GCA_964437995.1 uncultured Bacteroides sp.
TAAAATCAACGTTTACCTTGTTGCATTAAAACATATACTTTGAGTACAATTATAGCTATAATACTTCCAAATAAAGCACCACAAATTATATCACTTGGGTAATGCACACCTAAATATATACGACTATAACATACCAAAACTGCCCAACTATAAATAAATGGAGGGAAATACCGAAATCTGGCTTTTAAAAAATGAGCAAGCACTACTGCTAATGCAAAGGTATTGGCTGCATGCGAAGATATAAAACCATAGTTCCCGCCTTTGTATCCGTTTACTATATGTACCAAACCTTCCAATGCAGGATTATGTGAAGGTCGCAGTCGTAGAAACACATTTTTGAACAATGCTACTGATAAACTATCGGCTAAGGCGACACTTACTACAATTGCCAATAAAATAATCCAAGTTTGCTTTTTGTATTGTTTAATAAGTAAGTAAAGAAAACAAGCATACATTGGTACCCATAAGATTTTGCTACTCAAACCCCACATTACAACATCAAAAAATGGATTATGTATGCCATTGAGCAGTAAAAATAATTGGGTATCTATATTTTTAAGCGTTTCTATCAAAGTATTATTTTTTTATAAGCTATTATTAAAAGTGTAAAAGTATAAAAAAATAAGCAATTAAAAGTGAATAGCACATGAGTTCGTTAAACAACCATAAATCCAAGAATTACTTTTGTCCCTTGATTTTCATCGCTTTCTATTTGAATTTTACCACCATTTTTTTCAACAAATTCTTTGCATAGCAATAAACCCAAACCAGTGCCTTTTTCACCTTTAGTTCCAGTTTCTGAGAAATGTTTTTCAATCGAAAAAAGATTTTTTATTTTATCTTTTGAAATACCAACACCCTGATCTTGAATTACTATATGAACTAAATTTTTGTTAACAATGCTATTAATAGTTATATTTCCATTGATATTTGAAAACTTTACAGCATTGTTTAATGTATTGCGAATAATTAAATCGGCATGATGTCGATCGCAGGTAAATTGCAAGTTTTCGGGAATATTATTGATTAAATGGATGGATTTCTCTTTTGCAAGTTCGGTATAAATTTTTAGAATATCGGCAATAAGCTCGTAAGCATTTATTGTAACAGGTTTTAATACGATACCATTCATTTGAGCTTTAGCCCAATTTAGTAGATTTTCTAATGCTAAAAATATATTATCCACTTCTTTGGTTAATGCACCAGAAGTGGTTTGGAATTGCTCTAAAGTGATAACTTTATTGCTTATCATCCACAAATAGCCTCTTAAAATATGAAACGGACTTCGTAATTCGTGCGAAATAATTGAAAACAATTTGTCTTTGGTTGCATTAACAGTTTGTAGTTCTTTCTTTTGTTTAAGTATTTTTTTGTACAAAGAATACAAAGAAGCAAGAAGTATAACCAAAAGAAAAGACCCTGTAATAAAAAAATTTCTAATTAACTTATTCTTTTGATTATCTTTTTCCGTTATAGTAAGCTTTTCCTGATTTTTATCAAAATCATTTCTAATTTGCAGGTTTTGTACAGTTATTTTTTCTTCAGATTTCCATATAGAATCCTTATAGTCCATTGCTTCTCTTAAAAACTGATAAGCTTTTTTTGTTTGATTTTTCTTAAAATAAATTTTTGAAAGTAAATCAGAAGAATTAAAAATATAAGAAAACGAATTGTTTACTTTTGCAAGTTGATAGGCTTTTAATAAATGGGAAATTGCTTTGTTTTGATCGTTAATATTATTAGAATAATAAGATCCTAATGCAAGGTGTGAGCGAGCAATAACCCATATATTATTAGATTTATTGGCAAAATAAAGAGCTTCTATAATATGGGGTATTCCTTCTTTACTATTATTTAAATCAATTTCAAGTTCGCCTAAATTACTCATTGCCAATGCTAATCCCAAATTACTTTTGGCTTTTCCATAATATTTTAATGAAAGAATAAATAATTCCTTTGATTTAATTAAATTTCCTTCATCTCTTAAGATTACAGCAAAATTAAACAGAAAAGAAGCTACCAAATCAATATCCTTTTCGGGATTTAATAAACTTATAGATTTTAATAAATAGTCTTTAGCACTTTGATGTAACTTTAAACTCTTGTATATCAAACCAATATTAAGTAGGGCTACTTTTGTTCCATTTTCATAATTGTTTTTTTCAAAAATACTCAATGCATCTAAATAATAATTTAAAGCAGCAGTTTTATCATCCCTTATTAAATAAATATTAGCCAAATTATTTAATGCCATGCCTTCTATTATTTGAAAATTAAAACTTTTGGCAAGCAAATGGGTTTTTCTGCATAATTTCTCTGAAAAATCAAATTCACCTTTTGCAAAATAAGCAGTGGATAAGGAATTTAAGTTTTGTAAATATCCTTTTAAATAATATGATTTAAAGCTTAGATTAACTCCTTGCCTTGCATAAATCATTGAGGAATCTGTTTTAGAATATCTTAAAGTGTATGCTCTTTGAGCCAAATTTAAGATATTATTGGTGTCGCAACTTTCGAATGAAAGGTTTTGGGAAAAAGCATTTTTGGGAAACATCGAAAGTAAGATAACTAAAACTGAAAACATAACAGTTTTATTTACCTTTTTTAATTTATCAATGTTTTTTTTATACATGATTCTGAATTAACCAAATATTTTTTTCACAACTTCATCTTTTTGTTCTCGACTTATAGGAATTTTATGATTCCCAATAACAATTTCATTACCAGCTAATTGTATAACTTTTTTTAGAGGAATAATATATGATTTGTGTACTCTCAAAAACTCACCCGAAGGTAATACATTTTCAAGGTTTTTTAAGCGATCAAGCGTTAAAAAAATTCCAGTTTCAGTATGAATTTTTACATATTCTTTGCAACCCTCTAAAAATAAGATGTCTTTCAAATATATTTTATTCAATTTTTTATCGTCTTTTACAGTTATAAAACGATTATTGTCATCAGTGATATTCTTTATAGAGGTATGTATAAGGGTTTCTGAAACCTGATCTCTGCTTTTGATTACTTCTTTAGCTTTATTAAATGCTTGTAAAAATCTTTCGAATGAAAATGGCTTAATTAGATAATCAACAGCATTCAAATCATAAGCTTCCAAAGCATAATCGGTAAATGCAGTGGTAAAAATAGTTACAGGTTTGGGGTTCAATATTTTTAGCAATTCATTACCTTTGAGTGCCTCCATGTGAATATCTAAAAAGAGCAAGTGAACTTTGGTTTCTTGTAGCAAAGAAACCGCCTTTAAAGGATCTTGAATTTGGGCAACTACTTCAATTTCTTCAAGCATACTCGAATAACCATTCAATATTCCTAAAGCTAAAAAATCATCGTCAACAAATACGGTTCTTATTTTATTCATCTAAATATTGTTATTATTTAATTATAGTTATTATGTAAGCCGAAAGATACTCTTTTTTATCATAAAGTATGTTTGCATTATTTCCATATTTCAAAGATAGTCTTTTTTTTATATTTTCTAAAATTAAAGTGCTATTAAAGTCAAAACTTATAAATTCAACATTTTTAGAATGCGAGTATTGAGTACTAAAGCAAAACTTATTTTCAATATTTGTAATAACTATTTTAATAAAACCTGCATCTTCTCTTATGTCGGAAAAAATTAATGCACCATATACCAAAGGGATAAGTAACATAGGTTCTATTTCAAATATAGGATTGTTATTTTCAATATCTATCACAATATCTACAGCTTTTGAAAATTTTACTTTAAATAATGAAATTAAATTCTTAATGATTTTTATTTCGTCTTTTAATAATACATAAGTTTTTGTGGGTGAAATATTTATGTAACGCATTACTTCAGAAAATAGTAAAATCATTTCGGGCGTTTTGTCTGGTTTCGACAAAGCTAAAGAATACAAATTATTCAAATAATTGTATAAAAAATGTGGATTCAAATGGTATTTGAGAATATTTAACTCAATATCTTTTTTAAGATTAGTTTCTGTAAGCATTTTCTTTGTTTTCAATAAAGCAAAAATAAAAGTCTTATCTATAATTTTAAAATAATATCAACCAAACCTAAGTTTTTATAAATAAAAAATGTGTTTTAGTGTATCAAATGAAAGGTTTCGCTATTTGGTAAGTTAGTTTCAATAAATATAGTTTTGTAGTATAATTATTGCAGTTGGTTGAAAAAATTATCATATTTAGGTTTTCTCTATTTACTTTGTGTAAAAATTAAAATACAAACAAAAATGAGATTTATTTTACTTTTTATTATTGCATTTATTGTAGAAACATCTTTCAGTCAAGTAGTTTTGAACGAAAGTTTTGAATCAACAACTTTTCCACCAACTGGTTGGACAAAAAAAGGAGGTAATTTACAAAATGGCGAAAATTGGTCAAGAGGATTGTCTTCAATGTATGTGCCTTTAAGCCACAGTGGACAAGCAGGAGCTATATCTGAATCATTTATGTATCCAAATCCTGTTAGCCCTAATAACTGGCTAATTACTCCTTCTATAACAATGCAACAAGGAGATAGTCTGGAATTATTTGTTAAGCCTTCCAGCAATGTATATTCTTCCGAACATTTTGAAATCAAGGTTTCAACTTCAAATACAGATACTTCTGCTTTTACATCAACTTTATATAATCATACTTTTACAACTGCTGAAGCTACTGGTTTTAATCGTTTGGCATTCAGTTTATCTCAATTTACAGGACAAAATATATATGTTGCTTTTATTCATAATAAATGTAACGGACAAGATATGTTATTTTTGGATGATGTAAAAATATGGCATTCCATTACATCTGGCATAATACAAAATAATACTGAAAATAAATTTTTATTAAATAATAATATACTAACAATTAATAATATAGAACAAATCAGAGAATTGAAAATTTATGATACTACTGGTAAATTAATTTTAAACAATTCGATAAGTGAATTGCAGAATTCATACAACTTAAACCATTTACAAAAAGGGATTTATATCATAAATTTATTATCGAAAGAAAATAGAAGCAGTTCATTTAAAATAAATATAAATTGAAAGATTGATTAATAAATAGAATTTTTGTTTAGTTACCTCATGGTAAAGCTATGAGGTTTTTTAAGTTTTTTTAGAACTAAAAAATGGGAAATAGTGAAAATAAATAAAATTAGATTAAAACATGCTATTATCTATGCAGTAAAAATTGCATGGATAGGCCTGTTTTTACTGATTTTTGAAACTCAATTTTTATATAGCCAATCTGACCCTATTCAGTTGGGAGATACATTAAGACAAAACTTTAATTCAATCGGGACTTCTCCAACTTTTTTTATGCCAGGTGCGTGGAGGCTGAGAAAAGAAGATTATGTAAGAACATACTCAGATTATACAATTAATAATTACCAAATTTCTGATTATACTGCTGGAAATAATATGTCTGTAACCGCTTCAGCTGGTTTTTATAATTTTCGTGATGGAACTAATATTAACGACAGAGCAGTAGGAGGTATTTCATCAAGTGGTTATAGCTATCTAAGTATAAACATAATGGAAAAGATAGTTAATTCCGGAGTATCATTAATTGAAAAATTTAAAATATCTTATACTATTGAAAAATACAGAAATGGCTCAAATTCTGCAGGTTTCAGATTTCAAATGGCTTATGGAACATCTGGAACAAGCTGGACTGGTGCCGGAACTGATTTTTTAACTTCATTCCCTGCCGATGCAAATAATAATGGGTATGCTAATGCTCCTATCCATACTTATTTGATTAACAAATACTTAAATGTTTCTCTAAATCCCGGTGGTTTTTTATATTTTGCATGGAATTACTCCGTCTCTTCTGGTTCAACAACTTCAAGTGCACAAGCTTTGGCACTTGATGATGTAATGATTATTCCGATAGCCAAACCCATTGTAAACACTTTATCTTGTAGTAATGCAACTACAACTTCATTAACAGTTAATGGTGAAATTACAAGCGTAAACGGAGATTTGGCAACAGAGAGAGGATTTATTATTTATGAAGCAGATGGAACGGATAAAATTATCGGAGCTTTGGGTGTTACTCAATATGCTGAAAATGGACTTTTTAATACAGGACAGTTTTCTCATATTTTCAGTAATCTTTGTCCAAATAAAACATATAGTATCAGGGCTTATGCAATAAATGCCTGCGGTACTACTTATGGTATAAAACAGAATTGTTCAACAGTTCCAATTTCTTTAATTTTAAATGCGATTTTACCTATTTGCGAAAATGAAAACTTTAGCATACAAGCAACTTCAATTACTGATGCTACTTATCATTGGACTAATTCGATGGGAATTATACAATCTTCAACATCAGATATTTTAAATCTTAATTTACCAACAGGTAGTTATACATACAATTGTTACTATACCTTAGTATGTGGTTATACAAGCCCAACTATTTCAATTACAATAACTGTTAATTCAATACCAATAACTTCAGATATTTATCATTTTTAAATCAATTATTATGAAAACAAATAGAGTTTTTTCAATTATTTTTAGTATAATGTTATTTCATTCGTTAAATGCGATAAGTCAAAATCAAAACCCCACACAAAACGTATGTGCTGGTTCAACTCAAAATTATTATGTTACGGGTGCAGTGGGTTCAACCTATGCTTGGTCAATTACTCCCGCTTCAGGCGGTACAGTTGTTGGCACAGATGATAATATTAATATCAATTGGGGAACAACTTCCGGTAATTATACAGTTCAGGTAATTGAAACCTCATCAGATGGCTGTGCTGGTAATCCTAAAACAGTTTCGGTTACAGTAATTACAGCACCTACGGTTTCGGCAGGTAGCAATCAAAATATGTGTACACAAGTTGGAGCTATTATTAGTCTTTCTAATGCCACAGCTTCTAACTATGCTTCTTTATCATGGTCGGCAGGAACAGGTACCGGTACTTTCAATAATAATACTTTGTTGAATCCTACTTATACAATTACTGCGGCTGATTTAACTGCTGGAAGTATTACGTTTACATTAACAGCCACAGGAAATACGCCTTGTGCAAATACATCGAGCAATGTAACTTATACTATAACTTCTGCTCCAACACTTACTGTTGGGAACAATGGTCCTGTTTGCGAAAATTCAGCTTTAAGCCTCACATCCTCTAATATTGTAGGTGCAACTTATAGCTGGACAGGACCTGGTTTTACTTCAAGTCAACAAAATCCATCTGTTTCGGCAAATGCCACAATTGCTATGGCTGGCACTTATAATCTTACAATTTCAAATATACTAGGAGGATGTCCTAATTTAACAGGCTCTACAACAGTTATTGTAAATCCAAAACCTACGACTTCATCTATTTGGCATAACTAATTTGCTATGTTTACGGGTAAAAATCTCATATTAAACTTATTGTTTGCTTGGATATTGACAATTACTGCCAATGCTCAAGTAAACGATACTGTTTGTATGAATCAAACCAAAAAATATTGGGTATATGGATATTCAGGTTCATCTTATTATTGGCAGATAAATGGGGGAACTATTCTTGGAAATTCTAACAACGATACTATTACTGTAAAATGGGGATTTTTGCCAGGTAATTATACTATTAAAGTTGTTGAAAGCAGTATTTATGGGTGTGAGGGAGATACTATTTTTGCTCAAGTGTCAATAATTCCGCAAATACAGCAATCTATTACAGGACCAACCGAGGTTTGTGAGGCTGAAATATTTACCTTGAGTGCTAATCAATCAGGAACTTACAAATGGAATACAGGTTCTACGAATACAAGTATTACACAAAGTATAACAAACACAACCACTTATTATCTGTTAACCTATAATGCTTGTCCTTTAGACACTGTTTTTCATCATGTTACTGTACATCCAAAACCTGTGGCAGATTTTAACTTTTCACCTCTTTTACCAAAAACAGAAGAAAATATTTATTTTATCTATACAGGTACTCCTGCAACTACATTTAATTGGTTTGTTAATAATCAATTTATATCTAATACTGAGAATCCTTTATTTTATTTACTTGAAGGAGGGAAAAATCTAATAAACTTGCAAGTAAAAGATGGATTTGGTTGCGCTGATACAGTTGAAAAAGAAATTTATATAAATGAATTGATAAACATTTGGATACCTACTGCTTTTACACCTGACAACAACGGATTAAATGATTTATACAAGATAAGTTCTGCCAACAAATTAAATGATTTTAGTATGAGAATATTTAATTATTGGGGACAAATAGTTTTTGAATGCCATGATATAAATATTGGTTGGAATGGGAAACACATGGGAAAAGATTGCCCATCAGGATGTTACGTTGTTGTAGTAAGCTACATCCAAAATCAAATTCAACACAGCTTTGAGGTAAGCAAAACACTCACGTTAATAAGATAAGTGAAAATTTACCATTTATAACATCTTTTCCCCTTTCGTTAAAAGATTATTGCAGTTGGTTGAAAATATTTTCCCATATATATTATTAATGGTTTTTTTGTGTACTTAAATTTAATAATTCAAAAAATCTATGAAAAAATTATTCTTTTTTATTTTTACAATGTGTTTATCGCAAATTATTTTAGCACAAACTACAGGTGACTACCGTAGTAAGCAAAGCGGAGTTTGGGCTACAGCCTCAAATTGGGAAACATACAATGGCACAGCATGGAATACAGCTGCATCAGTTCCTCCGAGTAATTGTTCGATAGTAATTCAATCTGGTCATTCAATTACCAATGGAAATGCAAGCAGAACTGTTACAGGAAATACAATAACTGTTAACGGTACTTTAGATATTGACCAAGCTACATTAACTATTGCCAGTACTTCTTCAGTAATAGTAAATGGAACTTTAAAAAGAACAGGGACAATTACTAATAACGGTTCAATAACCGTTAATAATGGCGGTACATATCAGCATAATACAAATGCCTCAAATCCAACAGTTCCAACAATAACATGGCAAACAGGTTCAACTTGCGAAATATTAGGAGGAAGTAGTTTTTATGGAAACATTAGTGGTTTAAATCAAACTTTTTATCATTTTAAGGTAAATGGATCATCTTGGTATGGAGATTTGCAGTGTGTGGGAAGTTTAACAACAATAAATGGAAATTTAATAATTAATAATACTGGTGGAGGAACTAAAGAATTCCGTCTTACAAGTACAACATCCTATACTTTAAATATTGGAGGCGATTTAATTGTTTCCGGAGGAACAATAAACTTTGGTAGTGGAAGTTCTGGGACACGAACAATTAATATTGGTGGATCATTTAACCAATCAGGAGGTATTGTTACTAATTCAACAACAAGTTGTACAATAAATTTTACGGGTTTAGACAAAACCTTTACCAAATCATCAGGAACGCTTACTAATACTTATATCAATTGGACTATACGAAATACAGCTTCTTTAACTCTGACAAACGATTTACCTGTTGCAAGTAGCAGATCATTAACAGTAAATGGCACTTTGGATTGTTCAACATTAAAAGTTAGTGGAACAGGTGCATTCACTTTAAATTCAGGGGCAACTCTTAAAACAAAAGATGCTTTAGGTATTAATGGTTCTTTAACAGTATCTGGTACAAAAACATTAAACACTGGAAGTAATTACGAATTTAATGGTACTTCAGCACAAGTTACAGGTGCTTTATTACCAGCAACAGTAAATAACCTTACCATTGATAATACCGCAGGATTAACCTTAACAGGAAGTGCAACTATTAATGGCACTCTTGAATTAATAAATGGAGCTGTCGGTCTTGGCGGAAATACATTAGGTTATGGGGCAAGTGGTATTTTAAAATATTCCAATTCTACCACACAAACGTCTACTACCAACGAATGGCCATTATCCAATCCGCCTAACGAAGCCATTATTAATGGTTCAGATGTTATTTTGGATTTAGATAGAACCCTTTCAGGAAATTTAACAATTAACAATAGTAAAAAATTTACCATCAACTCTAACAAACAACTCACTGTAAATGGAACTACTACCAATTCAACAGCAGCAAATTTTGTAATCAAATCAGGTGCTTCTTTTAAAAACAGCAGTACTAATGTTGCTGCTACAATGGAAAGAGACATTGCTGCTGCCAATTGGTCTGTTATTGACGAAGGCTGGCATTTACTTTCTTCTCCCGTTGCAAATCAAAGTATTTCAGGTAGTTTTACACCAACTGGTACTGGAAACGATTATGATTTCTATGCTTGGGATGAAGCTACTTATACATGGTTAAATCAGAAAATACCTGCAAATTCTATTACAACTTTTGGTAGTGGATTGGGATACTCGGTGGCATATCAACAAGCTGGAACCAAAACATTTTCTGGTAATTTGCATAATACGAATGTAACTGTAAATCTAAGTTTTGCCAATCCTACTGTTAGCCAAAAAGGCTTTAATCTATTAGGCAATCCTTATCCTTGTGCAATAGATTGGTCAACTGGAAGCTGGACTAAAACCAATGTTGAAAGCTATGCAAAAATATGGGATGCTATTGCTAAAAATTATATTGATATTGCATTAGTGGCAGCACCAAATACAAATATTATTCCAGCTAATCAAGGTTTCTTTATAAAAGCAACTGCAACAGGCGGTACTATTACTATTCCAACAGATGCTCGAGTACACAGTGGACAGGGCTTTTACAAAAGTACAAACGATATGCTAATAATGAAAATTTCTAAAAATAGTTCTTCTGTATATGATGTAGCTGCTATCAGTTTTAATAGTCAATCTACAAATTTGTACAACCCAGCGTTGGATGCTTCAGAAATGGAACCAAAGGGCAATGCTCCTAGCTTTTATTCTTTGTTGACAACGGGCGAAAAATTATCTATCAATACCATGCCAATTCCTATAATTAACACAATAGTAACTATGGGATTTATTGCAGGAACAAATGGTACTTATACCCTTAATGCTTCTAATTTGGCGAATATTTCTTTTACACATCCTATCGTATTGGAAGATACAAAAACAGGTATTAATCAAAACCTAATTCAAAATCCAACTTATCAGTTTACAGCAACTACTACCGATAATATTAATCGTTTTAAAATACATTTTAATGTAACAACCGGGATTCAAGAAAATGAAAATAATGAAACATTAGTTTATAGCAACGATGGACAAATTATAGTAAGTAGTAATTCAACCATTAAAGTTGTTGAAATTTACAATGAAGTTGGACAACAATTGGGTACTTATAAAGTAAATGGAAATAAATTTCAAGCGAAAGCAAGTAGCAAAGTTCAGATTATACGAATTCTAACTTCTGATAGCATTATTGTTCGTAAAATAGTTGTGCTTTAATACATTATTTAATAAGCAAAAAGAGACTTTTTCATAAAAGTAAATTAATTAATAAGTTGTGTCTGGCTAATTGGTTTTCAGTTAGCCAGATTTTTAAAGAAAATTATTACGATGAAAAAAATATATATAATATCAATAATCGTTTTTGGGTTAAGTTTTACTGGAATTAAATTATTTGCACAACCAACACCAGGTGCATCTGGCGGTCATGGTAGTACACAAAATCAATCTGGCGGAACAGCACCTTTAGATGGCGGATTAAGCATCTTATTGTTGTTAAGTGCAACTTTTGGTGCAAAAAAAACATATAATAATTTAAAGAAAAAATAGTTAAAAATTGGCTACTTACTGAAAATTGATATTCACTTTAAATTTATTCCTTTTTACAACCTTTTATTAAACTATAAAATATAGCCTAATAATTTAAAGTACTCAAGGCACTTAAAACGTGTATTTCAACAACTTATTGCCACTTCCTGTAACCAAATTCAACTGTTTTTTATCGAGCAATGGAGCAATATCGGGTAATGTTTCGCCTTTAAAGGTAATAGATTCGTCTAACAAACCATCTTTATTAAATACATACAATTGCTTATTATCTTTACCTAATATAGCGATTAAATTACCACGTTTAGTGTTAGCATAAAACCGAAGCGTAGACATTACAGTTTTATCAAATTTATAATTAAATAATACTTTGTTATCTTTATTGCAAACGTTTAGTTCCGTTGGAGTAAGGAAAATAAAATCTTTGTTGCCATCGCTGTTAAAATCTTCATACACAAATGTAGGATTGCCAGTAATGGTTTTAAATGTTTTAGTAGTTACAGTTCCATCATTAGCAATATACTGAAGTTTACCATTTTTATCATTCGTTATTAAGTATTTGCCATCGTAATAAACCTTAGAAGCCGTATTTCTGGCAAATGTAGTTTTTAATTTTAAACGCTCATTGCCTTTGCGGTCGAGTAGTAGCATATTGCCCAGTTTATCAGTAATAATTATATAATCCTTACCATCGAAAACAATATGTTGAGGTGGCATTTCTACTATATCTTTTGTAGTTGGCGACACAAAATCTTTTACTACTTCGCCTTTAATATTGAAGTAATGAATTTTTTTATCAATGCCAGCAATAGCAATGCGGTAGTCGCGTTTTTTTTCATAATCTATTAATGCCATACCCGAAGTAGCCTTTTTTGAAAGCTTTAGAGGATAGCCATCTACTTTATTTCCTTTTGCATCTATCAAATAAATACTATTTTCGGTATTTAAAAGGTACTGAATTTTGTTGTTTTTATAATAATCAACTTCATAAACATCACTTTTGGGTTTGCCATCAAGCATCACTTTCCATTTAATAACACCATCTTTACCAATCAAATACATTTTATTGGAAGCATCAAAAACAATAATATTTTTCTCATTAGAGGAAGTATTATTTACAATGTACGGATGGCATACCATTGTAGCATCTAAATTGGTTTCGCTACCCGAACTGATGGGTTGTGCTTGCACAGTTTCTTCTGTGGGTTTTAAGTTGTTATTTCCCTTGAAATTAAAATTGATAGTGGTATAAAAACGCTTATCTTCGGCACTTAACTGAAATGATAGCTTTTGAAACCCCTGCAAAACAGGAAATGTATTTGCAAACGTATTTGTATTACCAACTTTCATTAGGTTTATCAGATAATTTGCAGCCAAATTAAGGTTGATGTATGCGTAAATGTTTGATTTGGTAGGGATGGTTGCTGCATAATCGGCATAATCTTTAGTGTTTGCTAAAATTTCGCCCGAACTGTAAGCTTGTTTGTAATTTTCAAGAGCTTGTTTGCTTGCTGCAAATATTACAAAATCATTGGTAACTTCAAACCAGCATTCATTAAATGCAGGACAACTGCCACCCAACATTGTTTTTAGTAAATCCGGTAAGCATATTTTATTTTTGTCAGCAGCAGAAGTGTCGCTGGAATTATTTGATTGTTGCACTTCTGCTGCAATGGATTGCAAACATGCGTCAGCTGTTTTTGCATTGCTTGTATTACAAATTACGAAAACGTTGTCTGCAAAATTTGTTTCGCTTTGCAAAACGGCAACAGCAAATTCATTTCCCATCCATTGATTAAAATTATCATAAACATTACATTTTGCCAGAAGATTCAAATTTGAGAGTTTTTGCTCGTAAACAGACAATTTATCATTTTCTTTTAGAAAATTTTTATACTTAGAGTGATAAGTAGCAAAATTGCTAAAATTAACATCAGAAAATAGCAATGTATTTTGAGGCAATATATGGGTAATTTGAGTTTCTTGTGCAGGTTCATTGGCAAATATGCTAATGTAAGATGGATTTTGATTGCCCATAGTGGTGTATCCATTTAATAAAAGCTGGTTGTTTTTAACAAACATATCCAATTCTGTCCATTTACCAAAATCTGCTAATAGCAACATATCTATTGCCGTTTCTTTATTGATAAACGAAGCCAACCATTTGCTCATATTTGCATAATTGATGTAAATATTTGCATCTACTTTTTTGCCGGCAGTAGATTGGAGATTGCTGTAATTGTCATCGTTAGCAATAGATGTATTGCTATTCAATTGACTGATTGATTTCTCAACCAATTGCTTGCAATAACTTCCTATAAAAACGCCTTTGTAAATGCTATAGTAATAAACTGCAGCATTGGGATTTGATTTCACACTAAAAATATCAACATTCTCAAACTTATCTTCATTAATATCTGTAATATTAAAATCTATTAATACATTTTTAATATCATTATCATCAAAAGCTGATGGAACATTCACAAGGTAAAGTAATGCAAAACTATCATTACCTACACTATGGAGCGACAAATAAGACTTATTTGTATTCACAATACTATTAATAGTAGCATTTGAATGAATGAGGGTATTTAAAAAAGTAAGGTCTTTGTTAGCATTGGCAAAGTAAGGGAGTTGCTGTAATGCTTGCCATATTTCGTTGAAAGCATTGTTAGCATTCCACAAATCTACTACACTATTAAATTCTGCAAATAGCAAAGCATCTGTAGGAATAGCAGTAATAACAGGCGAAATAGGCTGTTTTAATTTGCGATAATACGTATATGCTGATAGTAGTACAAAAATAGTTAATATAGCAACCAAAACTATATAAATAGTCTTTTTCTGGATTTTCATAAAAAAAACAATTAATCGAACTTCCAAAAATAAACTAATCTTAGGTATAATTTAGATAGAAATAAGAAATTAAATGAACAATTGATTGTTAATAGTTCAATCTCTTATCCTTCTCGGTTTTCCTTCCAATCACCATTTACCTTAATTAATTCAATTAATTTATCAACGGCTTCGGTTTCGGGTATGTTTTTTTCAACTACTGTTTTCCCTTTGTAGAGGGTAATCTTGCCATTTCCAGAACCCACATAGCCATAATGTGCATCTGCCATTTTACCGGGACCGTTCACAATACAACCCATTACCGCTATTTTAAGCCCTCTCAAATGAGAAGTCTTTTCTTTAATGGTTTTTAAAGCATCTTGAATTTTGAATTGTGTTCTGCCACACGAAGGACAAGCAATAAACTCTGTTTTTGTAATACGAACACCGCTTGCTTGTAGCAATGCAAAGTGTGTTAAATAATTAGGAATTAGGAAAAAACAATGAAGTAAAAAGACGAAAGAATGTCTTCTGTCAGAATAGAAAGATTTCGCCTGCCTGCCGTTAGGCAAGTAGTTCCGAAATTTCGGGAGACTATTACGTATTTCATTTCGGTATAATTTTATTATAAATCTCCATCATCTTATTCAATTATTAAAAAAAATTATGTAGGTTTGTAGTATGCAATTATTTTACACACCCAATATTAATGCCGCTACTTATACGCTTGATAAAGAAGAATCAACGCATTGTGTAAGAGTTTTGCGATTGAAAGAAGGTAGCCAAATTTATTTAACCGATGGCAAGGGAAATCTGTATAAAGCACAATTATTAAGTGCCAATCTTAAAGAATGTGTTGCCGAAATCATTGAAACGATAGCTAATTACGGTAAAAGAGATTTTTATTTGCACATTGCCATTGCACCTACCAAAAATATTGACCGTTTTGAGTGGTTTTTAGAAAAAGCTACTGAAATTGGCATTGATGAAATCACACCCATTTTTTGCGAACATTCTGAGCGTAATGTTGTTAAACCAGAACGATTACAAAAAATTATTACCTCAGCCGTAAAGCAATCTTTAAAAGCCTATCATCCTATTTTGAATGAAGCTGTGAAATTTAATCAATTGATTGC
>CAYTJB010000029.1:0-13755 GCA_964437995.1 uncultured Bacteroides sp.
GGCAGGAATTTCCTTTGCTGCTAAATGATTTTGCAATCCTGTTCTATCCACATTATTCAAAACCAATGTATATTGATGAAAAACATGAGTGGAATTCTTTGCAGTAACTGGTGTAGTCAATTTGGGATGATTGGCAAAAGCGGTATTATAGTAATTTGCAGCATAGTTACGAGCTTTCGCATATTCGTCTAAATGTTGCAATTTTACCCTTAAAATAGTAGCTTGAATGCTGTCGAGTCTGGAATTAACACCAATGTAATCATGATAATAGCGAACTACCATACCATGATTTACCACAATTCTCATTTGTTTATCTAATTTATCATCGTTGGTAAAAATAGCACCGCCATCACCATAACATCCTAAATTCTTAGATGGGAAAAATGAAGTACAACCAATGTGACCGATAGTTCCGGCTTTTTTCTTGCTACCGTCTTTAAAAATATAATCGGCGCCAATGGCTTGGCAAGTATCTTCAATTACATACAAATTGTGTTCTTTGGCTATTTGCATAATAGCCTCCATATCTGCACATTGCCCAAATAGATGAACAGGAACAATGGCTTTTGTTTTTGGAGTAATGGCTTTTTTGAGCGATTCGATAGAAATATTAAAAGTATCAGAATCAACATCTACCAAAACGGGCGTAAATCCTAATAAAGCAATAACTTCGGCTGTTGCAATAAAGGTAAAAGATACGGTAATTACTTCATCACCGGGTTTTAACCCTAATGCCATCATAGCAACTTGCAAAGCATCAGTTCCATTTGCACAAGGAATTACATGTTTTGCACCTAAATATTTTTCCATTTCTGCTTGAAATCCCTGAACAGCAGGACCATTAATAAAAGCACATGCATCAATAACCTCTTGTATTCCTTTATCAATTTCAGGTTTAATTTTTTCGTACTGACTTTTTAAGTCAACCATTTGAATTTTTTTCATTGTCAATATATATTTTGTTATAAAAAAACTGTGATACTTAAATATTATTATTGCAAAAATAAATAATATTTTGAACGCTTAACTTAATATTTTGAAATATAATTAATATTATTGAGTCAGGTATAATGATTTTAGTAATTTTGCGTTATCATTTTTTAATAATGATTATATGAAGAAATTTTGCATACTTTTTATTGTTATATTGTTTATAAACAATACGTTTACGCTTAAAGCTCAAATTAGTTTAAAAGATTCATCTGCCTTTGCAGGTTTAATTTCTGCATCTTACTCTTTTCAGTTTTCTGGTGGTGATATGGCTGACAGATATGGCAATAATTCTACCATAGGTGCTTCATTTTCAATCAAAACTAAAAGTAATTGGATATTTGGTGTTGATTTTAATTATATGTTTGGCAATAATGTTAAAATATATGATCAAATTATTAGAAACATTGCAACCTCCGATGGAAATGTAATTTCCCAAGAAGGTACTTTTGCTGATGTAAAAATGTTTGAACGCGGTTTTTCAACATCGTTTAAATTTGGAAAAATAATTCCAATATTCAATTCTAATCCAAATTCTGGCTTGTTAATTTTGGGAAGTGCTGGATATTTGCAACATGGTATTCGTATAGAAGTTGCTAATAACAATACACCGCAATTGATGGACGATTATGCACGTGGTTACGATCGTTTGTCGAATGGGCTTGCTGTAAGTGAGTTTGTTGGATATATGTATTTAAGTGATAGGAGATTAACCAATTTTTATGCCGGTATTGAATTTACACAAGGCTGGACAAAATCAATGCGAGATTATAATTTTGATACCATGCAAAAAGATGATAAACGTTATTTTGATAGCCTTTTTGGTATTAAAATAGGCTGGATTTTCCCTTTGTATAGACGCTCTCCCGAAAAATTTTACTATAATTAATGTATGAGAATTCTTTATAATATCGGTATTTACCTCTACTATTTTGGAATTTTTATCTTCTCTTTTTTTAACGCAAAAGCAAAAAAATGGTGGGACGGACGCAAGGGGCTTTTGCAAAAATGTGAAACCTTATTTAATAAAAATGAAAAAATTGCTTGGTTTCACGCTGCTTCTTTGGGCGAATTTGAGCAAGGACGCACGGTAATTGAAAAATTCAAAATACAACATCCCGAATTTAAAATTCTATTAACTTTTTTTTCGCCTTCAGGTTACGAAATTCGTAAAAACTATGCTAATGCTGATTATGTATTGTATTTGCCCATTGATACCCCATATAATGCAAAAAATTTTATTGAAATTGTAAATCCCAACATCGTTTTCTTTATTAAATACGAATTTTGGTTTAATTACCTTAAAAATCTAAATAATAAGCAAATACCTGTTTACTTAATTTCTGGAATTTTTAGACCTCAACAACATTTTTTTAAATTTTATGGTAATTGGTTTCGTACGCAATTAAAGGATTTTACACATTTTTTTGTGCAATATGATGCAAGCAAACAATTGCTACAATCTATCGGAATTAATAATGTTACCGTTAGTGGAGATACTCGATTTGATAGAGTTAGCGAGATAGCAATAACAAAAAAATCTTTCCCAATTGTCGAAAAATTCAAATCAGCTAACCGAATACTTTTAGCTGGTAGCAGTTGGGAAGCCGATGAAGAAATTCTAATTGACTTTATGAAATTAGAAACACCTCATTTACGCTATATTATTGCACCTCACGAAATTCACAAAGAACGTATTCAGCAATTACAAGCAAAATTACCATTATCGTCAATTCTCCTTTCTGAAGCTACCGAAGATAATGTAAATAATGCGAATGTGTTGATAATAAATAACATCGGAATTCTTTCGCATTTATACCAATATGCTACTATTGCTATGATTGGTGGTGGTTTTGGAAAAGGAATTCACAATATACTTGAAGCAGCTACTTTTGGAAATCCAGTATTGTTTGGTTCCAATTATCATAAATTTTCGGAAGCAGTTCAGTTAATTAATTTAGGTGGAGCATTTGAATTCTCTGATTGTAAGAGTTTTGAAAATAAAACCCATTCTCTTTTAAATAATTCGGCTTTTTTTGAGCAAACAAAAAAGATATGTTTAGATTATGTGAACATGAATAAAGGAGCTACAGATATAATTTTGAAAAGCATTCAAATACAATAATTTGCAAACTCAGAATTAAGAATTATTTCGACAGGGTTTTGCAATCTTTTAATATCGGCAAATAACACCAAAAGCTGAGTTGTTTTTTTCGAAAAAAACAACAACTCAGCTTTTAACCACCGACTTCGGTCTGTTCCTATTTCTCTTCCTTTTTCTCAATTTTTGCCCACGAATCTTTTAAAGAAACCGTGCGGTTGAAAACCATTTTATCTTTAGTAGAATCCTGATCTACACAAAAATAACCCAATCTTTCAAATTGAAAACTTGATAAAATAGCAGCATCTTTTAAATAAGGTTCTGCTTTACAATTATTGATAACTTTTAAAGAATCAAGATTGAGATTATCTTTGTAACTACCTCCTTCGGCATATTCTTCAGGATTATGAGCATTAAACAACCTATCAAACAAACGAACCTCAACATCTACGGCATGTTGTGCCGATACCCAATGAATAGTTCCCTTTACTTTTCTGCCGTCAGGAGAGTTTCCTCCGCGAGAAGCGGGGTCGTAAGTACAATGTAATTCAATAATTTCTCCATTTTTATCTTTTACAACACTTTCGCATTTAATAAAATACGCATATCGCAAGCGAACTTCGCTACCTGGCGATAAACGGAAGTATTTTTTTGATGGTTCTTCCATAAAATCATCACGCTCAATATAAATTACCTTTGAGAAAGGAATTTTTCTGCTACCTGCACTTTCGTCTTCAGGATTATTAATGGCTTCTAATTCTTCCACAGCATCAGGATAATTGTCAATTACTACTTTCAATGGATTTAAAACAGCCATTACACGCATGGCTTTTTTATTCAAATCTTCGCGAATGCAATGTTCCAAAAGAGCTACATCTATTACATTATCACGTTTAGCAACCCCAATAAGTTCAGCAAAATTTTGTAAAGACTCAGGCGTATAACCTCTACGGCGAATTCCACAAATAGTTGGCATTCGTGGATCGTCCCAGCCACTCACATATTTTTCGTTAACCAATTCGAGCAATTTACGCTTACTCATCATGGTATAACTTATGTTAAGTCTTGCGAATTCGATTTGTTGAGGAGCATGTATTTCTAATTCCTTGATGAACCAATCGTACAACGGACGATGAACTTCAAACTCAAGTGTACAAATAGAATGCGTAATACCTTCGATAGAATCACTTTGTCCGTGGGCATAATCGTACATTGGATAAATGCACCATTTATTGCCTGTTCGGTGATGCTCGGTGTGTAGAATACGGTATAATATAGGATCGCGTAGATGCATATTGGGAGAAGCCATATCTACCTTAGCACGCAAAACACGAATACCATCAGCAAATTCGCCATTCTTCATTCTTACAAACAAATCTAAGTTTTCTTCCACACTACGATTGCGATATGGACTCTCTGTTCCCGGTTTTGTAGGCGTACCACGATAAGCACTCATTTCCTCTTGTGTGAGGTCGCATACATAAGCTTTTCCTTTTTTTATAAGCTGAATTGCCCATTCGTACAACTGTTCAAAATAATCGGAAGCATAATACTCTCCATCCCAATTAAATCCAAGCCACTTTACATCTTCGCGAATAGAATCAACATATTCTATTTCTTCTTTAGTAGGATTGGTATCATCGAAACGCAAATTGCATTTGCCATTGTATTTTTTTGCCAAGCCAAAGTTTAAACATATAGATTTTGCATGTCCGATATGCAAATAGCCATTGGGCTCCGGCGGAAAACGAGTATGAACACGGCTTGCATTTTTGCCGTTTTTAAGGTCTTGTTCAATTATTTCTTCAATAAAATTTAGTGTAGGTTTGCTACTTGTGGTATTTTCTTCCATTTTTTCAATATTTTGAAGTACAAAATTAAAGATTTATTAGATAGACTGATAATTTTTTTAAGATATTGATAAAATTTGATAAAAAATACGTAGGTTTGATGCCTCAAATTAAATACTGTTTGCATAAAAATATGCTTTGTTTTTGTACAGAATTTTTCTTTTGTCATGCTGACGAAGGAAGCATCTCATTAATTATTAATATTGAGATTCCTCGTTATCACTCGGAATGACAAAATAACTTATACAGTAAAAAATAAATTATATAGTTTTCGAAATAAACTAATAATCTGAATTTCAAAAATATAAAAATATGTCATTAATAAAATTAGAAGGAATGGAATTTTTTGCTTATCACGGTTGTTTTAAGGAAGAACAAGTGATAGGAACAAAATTTATAGTTGATTTAAGCATAGAAACCGATGTAGAGCAAGCTGCACTAAAAGACGATTTACATTTGACTATAAATTATTTAACTGTATATCAGATGGTTAAAAAACAAATGGAAATTAAATCAAAATTGCTCGAAAATGTTGCTCAACGAATTTTGGATAATTTATATAATCAATTTCCGGGCGTAATTTGGGCAGAAGTAACAGTTTCTAAGCTAAATCCACCGCTTGGTGGAAAATTAAAATCTGTAAGTTTGACTTTGGCAAAATAAAAAAGCCCAAAGATTAAATTTACTTAACGCGTAATGTATTATTAATTAATTGGTTGTGAAAAACATGAAATAAAACTTGATTTCGTTGAATATAAATTGTAATATTGTGCTACTTTTTAGCACAACTTATCGCACATAAGCGGGAGATTTAAAAAGGTTTTTGTTTGTGTCTGAGAAAAGTCAAAAAATGAATTTTTAAAACCTATTAATAATAAAAGTCATGGCAGTACAAAAAGATTTAGATGAACTTTATACCGTATTGGATAAAATTTTTCGCTATAGCTTGGGCGACAAAGGAGCTTATAGTTGCGCAAGATTCGACGGTGATTATTCAATGACCATAGAAGAAGCACAAATAAAAAAACATCAGTTTATTGTTGACTGGTGCAATATTAAAGAAGGAACAAAAGTGCTGGATATGGGCTGTGGCTGGGGTGCTTTTATCGATTATTTAAATAAGATGGGAGCAAAGACATACGGTGTAGTATTAGCCAGAGGTCAATCAGAAGCGTGTATAAAAAACGGATTTAATGTTAAGCACATGGATTCCAAAGATATAACGCCTGAAACTTTTGGGAAGTTTGATGTAGTTACTGCCATGGGAAGCCCCGAACATTTATGCTCTGTTGAAGAGTATAAAGCTGGTAAGCAGGAAAAAATCTATGAGACCTATATGAAACAAGTTGCTGACTTATTGCCTGTGGGTGGTCGCTTTTATTGTCAGACTATGGTTTTTGGGCCCAACATGGTTAAATTTGAAGATATCCGTTTTAATCAAACCAATATATATAAAAAAGAATTTACAGATGAAGAATTGGTTGATATAATATGTCAGGTATTTCCAGGATCTTGGCTTCCGTACGGAAGTGAGGGATTAATAAAACCTGCATCGAAATATTTTAAAGTAATATCAATTGATAGCGGTAGGTTGGATTATATGGAAACAATTGTTAGATGGACAGCAAAATTTCTTAAATTCAATTTCAGAAAGTATTTGTACTATGCTTCACTGAGTCCCAAATATATCAGCAGCAAGTCATTCCGTGATTTTTTACGAAGATGGAATACTGGTGCCAACACCATGCTTTTCCAGAAGGAAATATTCGAGCATTACAGGATTGTATTTGAAAAAGTTAATGATTAATGCGAATCAAGGGTTAAATTTTTTCTTGCCACAAACCTGCCTGCCGGCAAGGCAGGAGCTCTAAGATACTAAGAATCAATTATTATTTTTGTATTGTATTTTTAATTTTGATTTAAAACTTTTGTGGCTTAGTGGCTGTAATTTAATCTTTTATAGATTTCAACCCTTGATTCACATTGTTAACTAAACTTTACCAAATAATAGTTTTTCTTCCCTTTTTGAACAATTAAATATTTTTGGTTCAACAACATGCCTTTATTTAATAAAGTTGCTTCGTTTACTTTTTCTTTGTTAATAGAAACACCATTGTCTTTCAACATTCTACGAGCTTCGCCTTTGGATGGGAAAATATCGGTTTTCTCGCTCAAAAAATCAACTACATTCAATTCGTTTTCAAATTCCGAGAAAGCTACACCGCATTGTGGAACACCTTCAAATACTGATAACAGAGTATCTTCCAACATGCGTTGCAATGCTTCTGTGGTGCCTTTTCCGAACAATATTTCGGAAGCTTCAATGGCAGCATTGTAATCATTTTCAGAATGTACACGTATTGTCAAGTCTTTTGCCAATGCTTTTTGCAGCACCCTTAAATGTGGAGCTTCGTTATGTTGTGTTTCAAGAGCTTCTATTTCGTTCTTACCAAACATCGAAAAAATTCTGATATATTTTGCAGCATCTTCATCGGAACAATTTAACCAAAACTGGTAAAATTTATAGGGAGAAGTTTTTTCAGGATCCAACCAAATATTGCCTTGTTCGGTTTTGCCAAATTTTCCGCCATCAGCTTTGGTAATCAGGGGACAGGTAAGAGCAAAAGCTTCGCCTCCATTCTTTCGGCGAATTAATTCGGTGCCTGTGGTAATATTACCCCACTGATCGGAGCCTCCCATCTGCAATTTGCAATTTTTATGCTCGTTCAACCACAAAAAATCATAGCCTTGTACTAATTGATATGAAAATTCGGTAAATGAAAGCCCTGTTTCCAATCTCTTCTTTACAGAATCCTTTGCCATCATGTAGTTTACGGTTAAATGCTTGCCAACATCACGCAAAAATCCTAAAAATGAAAATTCTTTCATCCAATCATAATTATTCACAATTTCGGCATGATTAACTTTGGATGTATCAAAATCTAAAAATTTTAATAACTGTGTTTTTATACATTCTTGATTATGACGCAATACTTTTTCGTCCAACAAATTTCTTTCTTCAGATTTACCGGAAGGGTCGCCTATCATACCCGTAGCACCACCTACCAACGCAAGCGGTTTATGCCCGAATTGCTGAAAATGCTTGAGCATCATTATCGAAACCAAATGCCCTATATGTAAAGAGTCTGCTGTTGGGTCAATACCCACGTAAGCAGTGGTCATTTCTTTATTGAGTTGTTCTTCTGTGCCTGGCATCATATCGTGTATCATGCCTCTCCATTTGAGTTCTTCTATAAAATTCATTATTCCCGATTTTTTTGCAAAGATAAATAAATTCAGTAAACAGTTAGCTGTAAAGAGTTAGCATATCTATACTTTTTTTAATATTTTATTTCGCAAGATTTTTTATATAATTTGATTGCAAACAAATGATTATTTTTGTAAAAAATTATATTTTATGTTAGATTTTATAAAAAACATTCCTATTGATGAAGCCCAAGTAGCTAACGACGTAAAAAGCATACTTCAAAAAGGCTTAGGAAAATATTCCGAAAAAGATGCTTTACGTATTATTCTTAATTGTATTGATTTAACTACACTCGAAGGTGCTGATACCAAAGAAAAAGTAAATGCTTTGTGTGAAAAAGGCTTAAGTTACAACCAAAAAGGAAAAGATATTCCTAATGTAGCAGCTATTTGTGTGTATCCAACTTTTGCTAAGCAAGTGTCAGAGAAATTAAAAAACTCAGGCATAAAAACAGCTTGTGTTGCCGGTGCATTTCCTGCAGGGCAATCACCTCTTTTTGTAAAACTTATTGAGGTTAAATATGCCGTAGATGAAGGCGCTGATGAAATTGATATGGTAATTTCGCGTGGAACGTTTTTAGAAGGAGATTATCAAACTATTTTTGATGAAGTAGTAGCAATAAAAAATGCTTGCGGAAACACTCATTTAAAGGTAATTTTGGAAACAGGCGAATTGCAAACCCTAACAAATGTTCGCATTGCAAGTGATATTTCGATTGCAGCCGGAGCTGATTTTATTAAAACTTCTACTGGAAAAATTAATCCTGCCGCTACCGAAGAAGCATTTTACATTATGCTTCAATCAATTAAAGCATACTATGAAGCTACAGGCAAAATGATTGGCATTAAGCCCGCAGGCGGAATTTCAGTACCTTACCAAGCATTAAATTATTTTATGCTTATTAATCATGTTTTGGGCGAAAAATGGTTGAATAATATATATTTTAGAGTTGGAGCAAGTCGCTTGGCAGATAAAATTTTAGAGAAAATTTCTTAAACCCAAAGGTAACCTAACTGCTTACATATAAAAACTCCTTGCCCCCTGCTCCCAACTTTTAAGCATTTTTAATACAAAAGTTTGGAAAATTTTGTGTAGATTTGCAGGTTTTTTAGTACAACTATTTATAGTTTAACAGCATAAAAAAATATGAGAATTTTACAAGAAAAATTATCAAAGTATGATGTACCTCAACAAATTCAGAGGTTGGGTGTATATCCTTTTTTTAGAAAAATAGAATCTGATCAGGATACCGAAGTAATCATCAACGGGAAAAAGGTATTGATGTTTGGCTCAAATAGTTACCTTGGTTTAACAAATCATCCTAAAATAAAAGAAGCATCTATAAAAGCCATTGAAAAATATGGCTCAGGTTGTGCTGGTTCACGTTTTTTAAATGGAACCCTCGATATTCATATCGAATTGGAAGAAAGATTAGCAAAATATGTTGGTAAAGAAGAAGCTTTAGTGTTTTCTACTGGTTTTCAAGTAAATGTAGGTGTAATTTCGGCAATAACAGGACGCGATGATTATATTATTCTTGACGAATTAGATCACGCATCTATTATAGAAGGCAGGAGATTATCATTCTCAAATGCTCTTAAATACAGACATAATGATATGTCTTCGCTTGAAAAAGCCTTAAAGTCTTGTAAAGCTGACAAAATTAAACTAATAGTAGTTGACGGAATTTTCAGCATGGAAGGTGATATTGTAAAATTACCAGAAATTGTGGAGCTTTCAAAAAAATATAATGCTTCTATTTACGTTGATGAAGCACATTCTTTAGGTGTTTTGGGTAAAAATGGTGCAGGTGTAGCTTCTCATTTTGGATTAACCGATGAGGTTGATTTGATAATGGGAACTTTTAGTAAATCATTGGCTTCTATTGGGGGTTTTATAGCAGCTGATAAAGATACTATCAACTTTCTAAAACATAACTCGAGACCTTATATTTTTAGTGCAAGTATCACACCTTCAGCAACAGCAAGCGTTTTAGCAGCTCTTGAAATAATTATAAACGAACCCGAACGCATTAAAAAACTTTGGGCAAACACAAACTATGCTTTAGATAATCTTAGAATTATGGGATTTGACATTGGTCATACCGAATCTCCAATAATTCCTTTATACGTGAGAGATAATCTAAAAACATTTAAAATTACCAAAATGCTTTTTGATGATGGGATTTTTGTTAACCCTGTGGTTTCTCCTGCTGTTAGCTCCGATGCGTCTCTAATTCGTTTCTCTTTAATGGCTACTCATACTTTTGAGCAAATTGATATTGCATTAGATAAGATTTCGAAGAATGCAAAAAAACTGCAAATCATCCCTTAACTATTTTATAATCATATTTTTATAATCGTAAATTATTCATAAAATTAGGGAGGAATTAAACAATGTCAATTCAAATAAAGGAAGTTACCAACAAACAAGATTTAAAGGCTTTCGTTTGCTTTCCACTTGAATTATACAAAGATTGCAAATACTTTGTTCCGCCAATTATAAAGCAAGAAATGCTAACGCTCGACCATGAGAAAAATCCATCTTTTGAAGTTTGCGATACCAAATTATGGTTAGCCTACATAGACGGGAAAATTGTAGGTCGTATTGCGGGAATTATTCATAAGCCATTTGTTGAAAAATGGGGTAATCGTTATGCGCGTTTTGGATGGTTCGATTTTATTGATAATGAGAAAGTTGCAACTGCTTTGTTGCAAACCGCCGAAAATTGGGCAAGCGATAATGGCATGGAAGCCATACACGGTCCACTTGGATTTACCGATTTTGATCCAGAAGGAATTCTAATAGAAGGATTTAGCGAAGTTGCAACTATAATAGAACGTTACAACTATCCCTACTATGCCAATTACATCGAAAAAAATGGATATCACAAAGATGCCGATTGGGTAGAATACGAAGTAGATATTCCTGCAAAATTGCCAGAAAAATTTTTGAAAGTATCTGATTTTGTGCAACGTAAAAATAATTTAAAAATTGCCAAATTCAAAACTTTACGAGATATTTTGCCTTATGTTGACGAAATTTTTTCAATTATCAACAATATTTATGGTTTAATGTATGGTTTTACGCCTGTTGATTCAAAGCAAACCGAATTTTACCTAAAACGTTATATGAAATTAGTAAATCCTGATTTTGTATCTATTGTTTTGGATCACAACAACAAAGTAGTCGCATTTGGAGTTACAATGCCTTCCTATTCAAAAGCTATGCAAAAAGCAAAAGGAAAAATGTTTCCATTTGGCTTCTATCATATCCATAAAGCTACAAAAAAGAATGATATAATTGATATGTATTTTGTTGGCATAAGACCTGATTTTCAGAATAAAGGCGTACTCGCTGTAATGTTTAATGATTTAGCAAACAAAATTATAGCCAAAGGTTACAAAAAAGCAGAAACCAATGTTGAATTTGAAAGCAACGAAAAAATCCAGCAATTATGGAGCTACTTCGACCGCCGCCAACACAAACGCCGTAGAAGTTATTTTAAATACTTAGTTAGCAAACCTCGCAGCGAAGATGATACTATGATTTGATAATCATGCAGTTTTTATGGTATGAGTATTTGTTATTTTATTTGCACTTATCAATTTTTTTAAACTCTTGTATTTTGAAAAGTGGTTCAAAATATTCTATTGATTTTGAAATATAGCTTGAGTAAAAAAATCCAGACTTAGCATTTACAAAGCATTTCATATACATTATTTTTTCCATAAATTCCATTCCCTCAATACCCGATTTGTCAGATTTTATTGAAAATGGAAGTGAAATACTAACCACCTCATCATCCTGATTATTAATTATTTTGCTTATTTCTTCGGTAGAAATAATATTTATTTTATTAGGAAATGCTTTAATTAAATCTTGTTTCTTTGTTTTTGCATCCAAAAGTTTTTCATCCAATAATAATGTCATGCTTTTTAGTTTTGTGCAATTTTCATCATTTTGGTCTTGAGCATAATCCATTACAGTATACGCTTTTTTGTCGAAATTTTTTATTTCTTTGATGTGGTTTTGTATAATTTTTATTGAAATAAGTAAGTCTGAACCCAACAATTGCTGATTTTTGCGAGAGTTAATATAAGGCATATAAAAACTATAATCAATTTTTTTATTAAAATTTTCATCGTAAGGCTCACTGTTTTCCATGCGTGAATATACCAATGTAGGAATGGTTTTTTTAGTAAAAGTTTCAATACCATATTCGTTGGTTACCCAAAGTTTGGTTTGTATAAACTGTAACAATGTATAGCTTCGAGGATTAACTTTTCTTAAATCTTGTGCTTCCGAAAATGTTTTATATTCAACAGGTTTTTCTTTGTTAAATTGCCAAGCTTTTGCAATAGCTTCTTTTATTAAACTATTATAGTCTGAAATAAACGTTTTGTAAATACTTAATTCATTTTCAAACTCCGCTTTTCTTTTAGCATTGCTGGTTGTTGAAATCCGTTTTTCCAAATCTTCCACAAAATAAGCATCTTCAGCAATTAATTGAACTATCAATGGACGCTTGCAAATATCTATAAAGTCTTCAGCTTTAGCATTGACTACTTGCGATTTAGAATTGTTGTTGAATAATAAAATTGCAACTAAAAGCAATAAAAAATGTTTAAAATTTGACATTGATACAATTGTTTAAATTTTATGGTTCAAATCTACGTTATTTTTTTTAATAAAACCCATTTTTAAGAAATAATTTTATAAAAATGTTATTTTATTACACCATGTTCGTTAATTTTGTGGTTTAAATATTGATAATATTAATTATGACAAAAAAAGATAAACCCGTTGGAATAGTTTACTCCACAAATCCCAATTTTCAATATCAATATAACGAAGAAGAGGTAAAAGAAACCTTGCCTCCGAAACAACAAAACTTAAAAATATTACTCGACAAAAAGCAAAGAGGTGGCAAAAAGGTAACAATAATTACTGGCTTTATTGGAACAAATGACGATTTGAGTAACTTAGGAAAAATGCTCAAAACAAAATGTGGCGTGGGTGGTGCAGCCAAAGATGGCGAAATACTAATACAAGGCGATTTTAGAGATAAAGCATTGGATTTGCTGTTGAAATTGGAGTACAAAGTAAAGAAAATATAATGTTTTTCAATTTATACGTTTTGTAGTTTACGTTTGTAAACAACTGGGGTATATATTTGTAAATTCTTGTTTCACGTGAAACTAACATTTTTATCTTCCCAAATAAACTATTAATACCGAAATATCAGAAGGTGATATGCCCGAAATACGCGAAGCCTGACCAATTGTTTTTGGTTTCATCTTTGTTAATTTCTCTCTCGCTTCATACGAAAGCGATTGTAGTTTTTGGTAATCGAAAGTATCATACAGAGGAATATCCTCAAATTTGCTTAATTTATCGGCTATTTCCTGCTCTTTACTTATGTAACTTTCATATTTTACAAAAATCTCAATTGCTTTTTCATGCTTTTTTGCCTCAGTGGCAGCCAATCCTGTAAAGTATTTAATTTTGTAATAATTCGTATCAAGAGCTATTTCATTGTTCAT
>CAYTJB010000029.1:13765-18963 GCA_964437995.1 uncultured Bacteroides sp.
AAAAATCTCAATTGCTTCAATAGTTTCTTCACGATACAAATCAATTTCGGAAAGAAATCCTGACAAGGAAGGAATATGTTCAATTAAATCGTTTATCCTAACTTGAGGGCGTACTAACAAATTGATAATTTTAGTTTTTTGATTGATTTCGGGCGTTTCCATTTTATTTAGCAACAGATTAACTTCTAATGGATCAACACTTTGATTTTTTATAAAATGAATAATTTTATCAAAATTTTCTTTTTTAACCCTCACTTTATCCATTCTTTCCTGCGAAGCCAAACCGATTTTATAAGAAAGCGGCGTCAACCTAAAATCAGCATTATCCTGACGCAATAAAATACGATACTCAGCACGTGAAGTAAACATCCGATAAGGCTCATCAACGCCTTTTGTAATCAAATCATCTATCAAAACACCAATGTATGCTTCATGACGTTTTAATATAAATTCTGGTTGTTGGCGAATTTTTAAATGAGCATTGATACCAGCCATCAAACCTTGTGCTCCGGCTTCTTCATAGCCTGTAGTTCCATTAATTTGACCGGCAAAGTATAATTTCTCAATTCTTTTTGTTTCTAAGGTATAATTTAATTGTGTTGGCGGGAAATAATCATATTCAATAGCATAACCGGGTTTGATAATTTTTGCATTTTCAAAACCATGAATCTTTTTTAAAGCAGCGTATTGAATATCTTCGGGCAAAGAAGATGAGAATCCATTCAAATAATATTCAATGGTATTCCAGCCTTGTGGCTCAACAAACAGCTGGTGCCTTGATTTATCTGAAAAACGTTCAATTTTATCTTCGATGGAAGGGCAATAACGAGGCCCGCGACCCTGAATTCTTCCAGCAAACATAGGCGATTTTTCAAAACCTGTACGTAAGATGTCGTGTACCTCAGGAGAAGTATAAGCTAAATAACAACTTCTTTGCAATGCAAGTGGTTTGGTATCGGTAAAAGAAAACTTTCCGGGTTCATCGTCTCCTTTTTGCTCAAGAAGCTTAGAAAAATCAATTGACCTTCCGTCAATTCTAACAGGCGTGCCTGTTTTCATTCTTTCTGCATCAAAGCCTAAATTTACCAATGATTCCGTTAATCCTATTGCTGCTTTTTCTCCTATTCTTCCGCCTCCAAACTGTTTTTCTCCAATGTGAATAATTCCGTTTAAAAAAGTTCCATTGGTTAAGATAACTGCTTTTGATTTAATATGTATTCCCAACGCTGTTTTTACACCAATAATTTTATCATTTTCAACTTCTATTCCATCAACGGTATCTTGCCAAAAGTCAATATTTGGAGTATTTTCGAGCATGCTACGCCATTCGGCAGAAAATAGCATTCTATCGCTTTGGGCACGCGGACTCCACATAGCCGGACCTTTAGAACGATTGAGCATACGAAATTGTATCATAGTTTTATCGGTAACAATCCCTGAATAACCGCCCAATGCATCAATTTCTCTAACAATTTGTCCTTTTGCTACGCCTCCCATTGCTGGATTACACGACATTTGAGCAATGGTATCCATATTCATAGTAATCAACAGAACTGAAGAACCCAAATTTGCTGCTGCTGCTGCTGCTTCACAACCTGCATGTCCTGCTCCTACTACTATTATATCGTATTTTTTAAACATTGTTTTCTGTTAAAATTTTCTTTAAAAGGGCAAACTGATTTTTTCCATCGTATAAAAGCAAAGAAACCTTTAGGTTCGATTAAGCGCTTTAAGCTCATTCTCTAATTCTTCAACACTTGGTAAATTGCTTTTAATATCATTGGGTAATATTTCTGTAAGTTGAAACTCACTTACGCCCATTGGTTTGTTTATATCTCTAAGTGCAAATTCTGCTTCTATATTATTTTTGTCTCTGCACATCAAAATACCAATACTTGGTTTGTCATCTTCTTGTTTTATAAGACTATCAATAGCCGATAAATAAAAATTGAGCTTGCCAGCATATTCTGGTATAAATTTAGTGTTTTTAAGTTCAATGACAACATAGCATTTTAAGCGGGTATGATAAAATAAAATATCAATATAATAATCATTTTCAGCTACTTCCAAATGATATTGCTGTCCAACAAAAGCAAATCCTTTTCCTAATTCAAGTAAAAATTTTGTGATATGTTGAATTAACTGATTTTCAATATCTTTTTCCTTGTAAGGCTGGCTCATAGTCAGAAAGTCAAAAATATATGGGTCTTTTAGAGTTTGCTCTGCCAAATCGGAAGTAGTTTTAGGCAAAGTAAGTTTAAAATTATTTATTGATTTCCCTTGTCGCTCATACAAGTTCGATTTTATTTGCAATGTCAATGTATCTCTACTCCAATTATTTTCAATAGTTTGCTCAATGTAGAATTGTGTTTCTTTAATATTTTTTATTTTACCAATTATTAATTTTATATGCCCCCATGGCATTTGTGTTAGCAATGGCATATATGATTGATCAACAAGTTTATGCCTTTTTAAAATTGTCTTTTCAGATTGTAAATAGTCCTCAGCTTGAGGACTATTTAACGATTTCAATTCGTCCCCAGCTTGAGGACGAATTGAAAAATAACTATAAAATAACTTACAATACTTTAAATTTGTTACTGAAAACCCACTCATTTCTGGAAATTCAGTTTTTAAATCTTTAGATAGCGTTTCTAAAAATTGACTTCCCCAATGCGTTTGCTTTTCAACAATCATTTTGCCTAACTCCCAATAAAACTCTATTAATACTGAATTTACAGCAATAACAGCTTTTATTTGAACCGACTTTATTTTTGATTTTAACTCATTAAGCCAGTTTTTATATTCTGTGTTTGAACTATTTATTACATTCATTAATGCGTTTTTTGTATTTAATCTCTTCAATAAAAATTTCAAACTATAATGAATGAAAACTTTTATGTTTCACGTGAAACTTATAATATTCTTTTGTATTAACTTTCTTAATTTCAAAGTTTACAGAAGTAAATTGTATTTCAAATATTACAATTTATACATAAATAATGAAAAATGAAACTATTTTATTTGAAGTTGCAAAGATAAGGAATTATCTTCTCTCTGACGCATGAGTGCTTTTTCGGCTTTGCTTTTATCTTTATATCCTAATAAATGAAGCACGCCGTGTATCATCACTCTGTGTATTTCTTTGGAAAATGGAATTTGTAGCACTTTTGAATTTTCTTTTACCCTATCAATACTAATAAAAATATCGCCCGAAATAAGCCCCTTATTATCTTGCGTATAATCAAATGTGATAATATCGGTTAATGTATCGTGCTTTAAATATTGTTTATTTATCTGCAAAAGGTAGTTATCATTGCAAAAGATATAGTTAATTTCTCCCCTTTTTTTATTTTCCAGCTCAATTACTTCTGCAATCCATTTTTTTAGGAATAATTTATTAGGCAAATTAAAAGATATTTCTTCGGTAAAAAAGCTGATTGTTGCCATATTATTTTTTGCTTGGTAATTTTTTATTTTCTGCTTTTTCGGGTAAATAATTACTACTTGAAACTACCTTTTCACCAGTTTTTAACTCTAATGCTTTTCTCGCATTACCAGCAATTTTACCGCCTTGTTTCGCTACAATTTTGTTTTGTGTGAATCCTTTTGGATTTTGTGTTTTTACAATAGCTGTTGTAGAGGCTTCTCCTAACATTGAAAAAATTAGCTCAAGGTCGGTCATGTGGTCTCTTAAATTTTGTGTTTTTAATCCCTTTACTTTCTTGTATTCAGCAGGAGTTAATCCAAATGTAGCTTTAGATATTTCAGATGTTAGTATTGCGTATTCGATTTGTTCTTTTATTCCTCTATTTTTCCATTCTTCTGTCAATTCCTCCCGTATAGCAATGCTTCGCATACGTTTCTCAATCCAGTCATCAGGATAGCCTTTGAGTTTATAGAGTTCTTTTGTTCGTTGGGCTGCTAATTCCGGGTTTTCAATTTCATCTAATCTGTCTGAGCCTACTTGTGCCAACCATAGCTTAAATGGTTCAGCTTTAGGTGATGGAATGGATTGTATGATACGTAAAAGGCCTTTTGCATTGGCAGCTTGTACTTTGCGTTTTTTTCCATCAGCAGCAATCATTTCAACTGGGGTACAAATTGTACCCCAGTTGTTTTTAAGCATCTCTTCTCGACTTAACATTTTTTTAATATATTGCTTAACATCGCTACTATCTGTTAAAATAGTAACCACATCTTGAACAGAAAAATACCATTTCTGTTCGTTCTCATTCCATTCAGAACGTATTTTTTTGCTCTCAAATAGTTTTATATTGCTCATAATATGTTAATTGACAAAAATATAATTTGAAATTACATTTTCAACGAGGTGGTTTGTTTTAAAAAGCGAGACTTGTTTTATTCAGTTTTCTTCAACTCTTTGCTTGTCTTATTACTATGATAAGCTGTTAGTTTATTTGCTCTATCATCAGCCAAAGCAGCGTTGATATTGTTTATAAAAAACGAAATTTCAATGGTGTTTCCTTCATTTTTAAACTCAACTTTATCAGCCAACGATTTAATAAGGAAAATTCCTGTACCAGTAAATGTATTGTTATCTATATCTGTAGGATCCGGTAAGTTTTTGTAATCAAAACCCTTACCCTTATCTTTGATAACAAAAGTATAGGTGGCATTTTCTCTCACAAAAAGTACTGTAACTTGTTTATCAACAACTAATTTATTACCATGAATAATGGCATTTTTTACAGCTTCTGTAATGGCAACGGAAATATTGCCAAAATAAGTATTATTGATGTTAAATTCATCACAAATTTCTTCAACTAATTGTTGAACAAGATACAAATTATTTAAATTTGAGTTAATAGTTAGTTTTTTTAATACGTTCATCTACTTGAAGTTGTAAAAATATTCATTCACTTTATTTTTGTAAAAAGAATTCATCACAGGGGGGACTGATTTAAGTATTTCCTGTTCGTTCGATTTTATCCTTTTATACTGTAAAAATAGATTTGGGTTACTAAATTTTTGTTCTTTTGCTTCTGTAGATTCTCTTTTTTCTTCTTGTTCCCTTTTCTGTTCTGCTTTTTCGTGCTCTAACAATCTTGTTAAAATTTGTTTCTGGCGATTCAACGTTTCCTGAGAAATCATTTTGTTTACCAAATCTGTTTCGGTTTTTTCCATTTGATTCATCAGTTCATTGATGCCATTACCGGGCTTTTCGCCTTGTTTCT
>CAYTJB010000030.1:0-18878 GCA_964437995.1 uncultured Bacteroides sp.
TCCGATTTTCTTTAAATCGTAGTTAATATGATAATGCTTTTGTCCCAATAAGTATGAAACAAGCATAATACTGAAATAACAAATCAAAGTAGCCCAAGCAGCTCCCATATAGCCCATAATTGGCACTAATAAAAAGTTGAGCACCAACGTAATAATAGCCCCAAATACCGAAATATAAGCACCATACATGGTTTTGTCGGTAATTTTATACCAAATAGATAAGTTGTAAAACACACCTAAGCAAAGATTTGCCATCAACAATATAGGAATTACAGGTGCACCAACTCTAAAATCTTTCCCAACAAATCCAATAATTATATCAATGTACATCATTACCCCTAAAAATATAAATGCACAAACAATAACGAAATATTTCATCACATCAGCATATATTTGGCGAGCATCATCGCGACTTGCATGAGAAAAAAAGAAAGGTTCGGCAGCAAATTTAAAAGTTTGAATAAATAAGGTCATTAAAATAGCAACTTTGTAGCAAGCTCCGTAAATTCCCAACTGAGCCATTGGATTATCAGCAGCAGGGACCAAATGTTTGAGCAAAATACGATCGAACGTTTCGTTTATAATTCCTGCCATTCCCCAAACCATAATAGGCAATGCATACTTAAGCATTTGCTTCCATAATTGCTTATCAAAGTACAATTTAATGCCCATTATTTCGGGAAGCAATAGTAACAATGTAATTGCACTGGCTAAAAGATTTGAAATAAATATATAACCTACGCCAACAGAAGGGTTGTAAAATAAATGAAGTATATTATTTACAAAACCATCGCCACTATTTTTTGCTAACCAAGGACATAAAACAATAAAAAATAGATTAAAACCAATTTGTAAAGCTATATTTACCGATTTGAGTATTGCAAACCGACGAGCTTTGTTAAGCTCTCTTAACCGAGCAAAAGGAACAGCACTTAAGGCATCTAAGCCTAATATCAAAGCAAACCAAACAATATATTCAGTATGATTGGCATAACCTAATGCTGAAGAAATAGAAGATGAGAAAACCCATGTGAACACAATGAAAATCAACGAGCTAATGAGCAAAGAAATTACGGAAGTATTGTAAACACTTTCTGCTGCATTGTCTTTTTTTGAAAACCGAAAAAACGCTGTTTCCATTCCATAGGTAAGAATTACCATTAAAAAAGCCACATAAGCATATAGTTCCGTAACTACACCATACTCGCCTGTGGTAAAAACCCGTGTATAAAGTGGAACAAGGAAATAATTTAACAAACGCCCTACTATGGTAGGTAAGCCGTAAATGGCAGTTTGTCCAGCAAGTTTCTTTAATGGATTCAAAATTACAATAGATTTTATACTGCAAACCTACATGAATTTTTTTTATTTATTGCAAAAAAGAAATGTAAAAAAATAAAAAAAGAACCCTTAACCTTGATTAAGGGTTCTTTTTGAAGTTTATTTTTTAGGTTTATCCGTTTCCTTATCCAAAGTAAATTTAATAGGCATAGTAAATTGTACTCTTGCAGGTTTACCTTTTTGTATACCAGGTTTCCATTTCTTTGTCATAAGCTGCACAACTCTTATCGATTCATCATCAAGCAATTGGTTAACACCTCTTTCAACTTTTACTTCAGATAGTTCACCATTGATTTCTATAAAAAATGACACATATACAGTTCCTTGAATGCCTTTCTCGCGAGCTTTTTCAGGATAAATAATGTTGTTTATAAGAAAATCTACCCTTGCTTTTTCTCCTCCAATAAATTCAGGTTGAATTTTTGGTTCTACAAATTGAATTTGAGTTTTCTGCTTTTTCGGTTTTTGCTGTTGAGCTTCTCTTGTTAGCGTGGTTTTTTTTGAACTTAGCCCTTCTTTTGCAATAGCAAAAGCTTTTTCTGTTTTTAAAGAAGGGAATAAGCATAAAATAATAAACATGGGTATAATCAGCAAATATTTTGCCAACGATATACCCTTTGATTTTGATTTTGTCATCATGATAATACGTTTTTTGATTAATGAATTAAAATTGTTTTCTGGCATTAGAAGCTTTAAACCTGTTGCAACTGAAAGCAAAAGCGACTGATAGCCTTGTTTTTCATATCCTAAACTGATTACACCTTGGTCGGCAATGTATTCGTGAACCTCGCGTATTGAAGTACGGTACCACCAAACAATTGGATTAAACCAGTGTAAAATACAAACTATTTCAACCAGCAAAATATCAATAGTATGGCATTGTTTTGCGTGAACTTGCTCATGAGCAATAATTTTATCAATGTCATTCAAATTGCTTTTGGAGTTGATAAAGATTAAATTAAAAAATGAAAATGGGGGATGATCATCCGTATATATATGGTTAGAAATTGCTTTATTAGAAGCTGATTTTAAGTATAAACGTATAATTTGTGTAATTTGGAACAATAACCTGATAAATAAAACAGCAACGATTATCATATAAATATTCATAATAATTGACAACCAATCAATTGTTGAAGATTCATCAGCAGAAACAACAATCGGACTTAAAACAATTTCCCGTAAAGTAACTACTTGTTGGATACTATTGATAGAAATTGCGTTAACTGTTTGCAGAAAAGGGAAAAACAAAACAGAACTTACTATTGAAACCAATAAAAAAATTCTGTTTAATAAGAAATATGTTTCCTTTTTAAAAGTTAGGCGATAAAAAATAATCAATAAACTTAAAAGTAAGCTTGATTTTATAAGATAAAGCATGAATGTTTCCATAATTTTATCATTTTTTTTGTTTGATTATTTCTTGATCTACTATACTTTTCAACTCTTCGAGTTCTTTGAGTGATAATTGTTCTTCTTCAGTAAAAAAAGACACCAATTGGCGAAAAGAATTGCTAAAATAATTTTTTACTACACCACCCATCAACTCTTTACGATAATCCTCTTTGGGAATTAAGGGGTAATATTGATGAGTTTTCCCATAAGCTATATACCCAACAAAGCCTTTTTTTTCTAATATCCTAACAATAGTTGAAACAGTATTGTAGGCAGGTTTAGGTTCTTCCATGTGGTCAAGTATATCTTTTACAAATCCTTGCTTGATTTCCCAAATCAATTGCATTACTTGTTCTTCTGCTTTTGTTAATTCTTTCATTGTTTTTACAAATAAAATTTCGGTACAAATATACAACTAAAATTATAGTTATACAACTATTTTTATAGTTATTTTGTTAAAAAATCGAATACGACTTTTATATAATTGATTATCAACTAATTCTTGTGTTATACAGATATGGCATCTGTAATAGTCCAATAAATTTGTCCTAAAATTTGTGATATGTAACCAGTCGAAATCTTTTTCCTTTTATATCAGGCATTATAGTTCCAAAAGGTTTAGTGTATAGGGCTCTACAATAAATATTACCTAAAATATTTTAACGATAGTTTTTCTCCATCAAATTCGATGTAAGAAAAGTTTTTAACCCAATCGCCTATATTTAGATAACGTGAATGTTCGGCTATTTTGATGTCTAAAGGAAAATGACGATGTCCGAAAATAAAGAAATCGAAATGTTCTTGTTGTAATATTTCTTTGGCGTAAACAATTAATCGCTCATTTTCTTCGCCCAAAAAGACTTCATCGGTATTTCCATTGGCAACACGGCTTTTGCGAGAAAAATACAAAGCCAAACCAATCCCAAAATTTGGATGTAATCGAGCAAACAGCCATTGGTTGAATCGGTTAGAAAATACTTTTTTAATAAACTTATATCCATGATCATCTGGCCCTAAACCATCGCCATGTCCTATATAAAATTTATAATTTCCATACGTTTTCTGAATAGGATTTTTGTAAATATTGGCATTCAATTCTTTACTAAAATAATCGTAAATCCACATATCGTGATTTCCTGTAAAATAATTGAGTATAATGCCTGCATCGGAAAGTTCTGCCAATTTGCCTAGTAATCTTACAAATCCTTTAGGTACAACGGTTTTATATTCAAACCAAAAATCGAAAATATCGCCCAACAAATAAATTTCGGTAGCATCTTTTTTTACCTCATCCAGCCATTTTACCATTAGCTTTTCTCTTTCGAGGCTAGTTTCATAATTAGGAACGCCTAAATGGCTATCACCTATAAAATATATTTTCTGTTTGTTTTCCAATTGCTTAGAATTTTAATGTTTGTTTTCTTTGGCTCTTTTTTGGGTTAATTCTTTTTCGAGTTCAAGCATTTTGCGTTGCTTAATTTTTTTTGCAAAGTTAATAGAATGAGAATTATTTGGCAAGGCTTTAATTAAATCATTGCTAACTTTCTCAAAAAGAGCAAAATCAGTTTCTTCCTTTAGCACAGGTTCACGGTTCAGAGGCAAATATAAAGCAATTAAAGCTGCTAAAGAACTGCTGTTTTTTAGAATAAATCCAAGCTGAAACTCACGTTGATTGGCAACTATTTTTAAATAGCATGAGTCTAATTTCTTTTTTGTATCCATTCTATTGGCATCGTACATTGCAGATTTCCATATCTTTCCTAAAGAGTCGAGCTTCTGCAAGTTAGGTTGTAAATGATTATTTAATTCCAACAATAATTCGCTATCAATAGAGCCTTTTATAGTATAAGCCTTTTCAAAATTTTCGTAATCAGTCTCAAAACTAATTTTTTCGCCTTTATCTGCAATAATTGAAATATAATGATTGGCATCTTTGCGAAGCAGATAAATTCCTTTTTCGTCTGGCTTTACAATAAAAGAGAATATTCCTTCGGCATTAAGTACAACCGAATCAATGGAAATTACTTCTTTGTAAGTAAGTTTTTGTAATACAATAATCTTCTTATCGGCGTTGGTAATTTTTCCTTCTATAATAAAACTGTCTTTCAAGAGCTTGTTTGAGTTGTTTATACATGAAAATAAAGTGAAAACAAATAATAGTAAGAAAAGTAGTTTTTTCATTATTAGAAATTTTTTTCAAAGATACTGTTTGTAAATTTTATTATAACGAAATATGTTTTAACTCAATGATATAACCTTTTAATGTTTTGGATGTTAGTTTATAACGTTCGTCAATTCTCCAGCCGACAACCCAAACAATATCATCGTCTGAACACATCAACCAAGTGTTTTCTTTTTCAATAATTGAAAACTTTTGATCTGTAAAAAAATCACTTACTTTCTTTTTCCCGTGCATCCCAAAAGGACAAAAGAAATCTCCATGTTTCCATTTACGTATTGTTAAAGGAAATTTTAGTTTGTCGAAATCAAGATAGGCAAAGTTTTTATCAGGATTAATTTTTATCATTTCCGATTCTGTGGTTATTCTAAAGTCGAGCAAAAGAGGAGCGAAAATATGACTGTCGGTTTTGTTTATCAAAAAAATTTCATTTTCTAACGTTACATCACTGATTTCTGTAATTATTAAATTATCACGATCTTTAAGTAACCGATGCGTAGAAGAGAAAAATTGCTTGCCTGAAATATCGTCTAATGAAACTATTAAACTTTCAATAACCTCATTATTAAAATTATAGGGAGATAGAAAATGGAATAAATAGGCTTTTAAAGGATGTAAAACTTTTAATTTCTTGATACTAAGTAAAATCGTTGAGCTGTTAACAACTACAATTTCTTTCCTTTTCATTTCGAGCATTTCGTTGAAAATAATTTCAACATCTCTTAGCTTTTCGATATTTTCAGTCATAACTCTTTCGAAATCTCCTGCTAAATGCTTAAATTGTGGGATAATTTTATGTCGTACAGCATTGCGTAAATATTTTGCCGATGCGTTTGAGCTGTCTTCTCTATATTCTAATTTATTATCGTTGGCAAATTGTTCAATTTTACCACGGTTTGTAAAAAGCAAGGGACGAATTAAATGATTTTGCTTTGGTAATATACCATGTAAACCTGCAATTCCAGTACCTCTAAGCAAATTGATAAAAAATGTTTCTATTTCATCGTTTTGATGGTGGGCAGTTGCATAAAAATGATATTTTTCGGTTTTTATTAGTTCTTCAAACCAGTCGTATCTTAATTGACGAGCTGCCATCTGTATAGAAATTCCATTTTCGGAAGCAAAATCTCCTGTTTTAAAATGTTTTACATAAAAAGGAACGTTGTATTTTTCAGCTAATTGCTTCACAAACAATTCGTCAGCATCCGATTCTTGCCCTCTTAACTGAAAATTACAATGCGCTATTCCGAATTGCAATCTGGCTTGATGAAATAACTCGCACATTGCCACAGAATCAATACCTCCGCTAACAGTAAGTAAGATTTTATCTTTTCTGATAAAGAGTTTTTGAGATGAAATGTATTTTTTAAATGATTTAAACATGACGCATAACTTATTAGTCCTCTTATATTTTAAACCATCTTAAAATTACTAAATATATCAAATAGCATAGAAATTTATTGAGTTAAAAAAACATCAGTACAGTAAATTAATAATCAGATATTTATTTAACGATTTTCAATGCTTCAGTAGTGGCTTCCAGCATAGGTTGTATCGAAATTTCTTTGCCAACAGCATTTTTCATCCATATTTGAGGAACCAACCTTCCGTTGGTGTACATTCTCATTACCTCATCGGCAAAATTTTTGCCATCTATTTGCTTTTCGATTTGAAAATCTATCAAATGTCCTACAGGATAAGCAGATAAATAAAGCGGTGCATCAATCATGTGCGAATAAATAGCCAAAATAGGTTGATCTTTAATTCCAAAAACGGGGGCGTAATATTTGTTCCAAACTTCTTTTGAAATGCTTATCACTGTTTCTTTTAATTGTGCAGGACTGGCATCAGGATGTTGATAAAGCCATTTCCACACGTTCATATCTACTATTGAAACGCCCATAATTTCGTAAGATGCCCAAAAATTATCTAAAGCAGCAGCATGCTTTTTATTAACATCTTCATTTTTAATGCCTAATAATTCTAAGTCACGTTTTTGAAAATTAAAAGCCAAGGCTTCGGTAAAAGCTGTGTTGGGAACACCGTTCATTATATAATAATCAACATTTTGCAACGAAATAGTTTGTTCTACATTGTGTCCAAATTCGTGAACTGCAATATTGTAGCCTTTGTAATTCATACCATCAGCACCAATACGAGTACGTAAACGGGCTTTGTCTGATTTCATAGCAGCTCCCTGAGCATGTCCGGCACCTCTTGAGGCATCCACTCTGATTTTAGATGTAATAAATTCAGCATTTTCTTTAGTAAATCCAAGTTTTAATAAAATATTGGGTAAGTCATTTTCAAAAGCATCGCGAGTAGGATATTTAGCCTTGGTTTTGGCAGTTAATTCGTCTTCATTTATAGTGCTGCGAGGTTTAAAACCATCGTACCAAACATCAAATGGCTGTAGTTTTCTGCCTAATCTTTTGCTAATTAAGGTTGCAACTTGCTTTACCTGAGGCGAAGAAATAAATTCTACAAATAATTTTTCAACATCATCCTGTGGAATTTCCATTCCTTGGTCGAATGCACGTTGTATAAAAGTGGGATATTGCGGACTATAAGCATCAACAGCTTTTAATGCTTTAAAATTATTAAGCAATTGCAAATAACGAGTATCGGGTTCGGGTTTTACCGCAATTTCCTTGTTGTTTTCAAAAACTTTGTTGGTATAAGGATTCCATTGTAATTTATCATTATTAATCACAGTAGAAGGAATGTCTTGATAAATAATGTGTTTCATCACTTCGTAAATCATTTGTTGTTTTTCGAAACCAGTTTTGGTATAATTCGATTTCAACTCATCACGCAAGCCCCAGTGGGTAATTAATTTCATATTTTGTGGGAAAAGCGACTTGCCTTTATTGTCTAACAAGTTTCCCATCATAATATTATAGTCAGAAATATAAGTATCTGATGCAGTTTGTGCCTCAGCAACTTTTAGTAATAATTCAGCAGGAACGCGTGAAGTAAATAAGTCGCCAATACGAGCATAAGCCCATTGCTCACGAGTCCAAGTTCTACCCAATTCTGTTTTTTCTTTTAATGAATAAAATGGGAAATTTAATAAAGTAATAAAAGCTACTTTGTTATTAAACATATCATCGTTAAAATGAGCTGATACATCATAGCTTCCAAATATTTCATCAATGGGGATTAGTTTACCCATATCAAGATGAAGAGGAAGTTTTAAATCAACACTAATTTTATTGTAATTACCCATTAATATTTCGAGATTAGTTGAAATTTTCTGAAAAACAATTTCTAACTCTTTTGCATCGTTAATAAAATTGGTAGTGCAAAAAGTTTCAAATTCTTTTAGGCTGCCGTCTTTAAGTGTCCAAAAAGCTGCTGTTTGCTGCACACCCTTTGAAATGCGATATTTATTGGTTTCGCCATACTTGTCAGCCAAAGTTTGAATAGTGTTTTTAATTGTTGTTTGAGGAATTGAGCTCATGGTTTGAGCTTTGGATGTAAAAGTACTCGAAAGTACTACTGTTGCTAAAAAAAACGAAATGATTTTTTTCATAATATTATTAAATTTAAAAGTTTCTTGAAAGCAAAATTAACAAGCTTTTTTGAATAGCAATGCTTTTTATTACAAAAACTTCTTCCTGTAAATTCTTTATATCGAACTCAGGTTACTAAGTACTCAAGGTACTTAATGTCTATTCTTTTATCGTCATTTCATTAATTAAATTGGTAGCTCCAGCATATTTATCAATTATAAACAAGCAATAACGAATATCTAATGTAATATTCCGAAATTGATCGGGATCGTAAATAATATCACTCATAGTTCCTTCCCAATTACGGTCAAAATTAAGTCCAATTAATTGTCCATAAGCATTTAATACTGGGCTTCCCGAATTTCCACCCGTAGTATGATTAGTGGCAATAAAAGCAACAGGCATTTCGCCTGATTTATTGGCATAACGACCGTAATTTTTAGCGATATACAAAGATTTTAATTTAGGCTCTACTACATAATCATATATCATGCTATCTTCTTTTTGCATAATGCCTTCGATGGTAGTATAATGCAAATAATGAACTCCATCGCGAGGAAAATAATCGTTCACTTTTCCATAAGCTACTCGCAATGTGGAATTTGCATCTGGAAAAAATCTTTTTCCGGGTTGCATTTCCATCATGGCTTTTATATATATACGGTATAGACTATCGGCTTTATCGTTTAGCGAAATTACTTTTTCTTGAATATTATTAATATAATTGTCGTAAATACTCGATGCCAATTGATAAGCAGGGTCTTTTTCTATTTTTTGACAATCTTTGGCTTTATAATCTTTCAAAAAATCAGTAAGTTTTTCGCTTGAAACCATAATAGATTTACTGTAAACAGTTTCAGCATATTGACTAAAATCGCCTTTGTGCTTTTTTTGAATGATGCTAAAAATTTCTGGATGGTAAGCTTTATCGCAATCCTGATAATACAATTTCAGTAATTCGGCAAAAATCTTTTTATCTGTATTTATATTGTAGTTTTTAAAATATCCTGCCACACCTTTTTGGTATTGTTCCAATGTTTTTTGAAAATCTTCGGGTTTTACAGTTTTATCTTTGCTTTTATCTACCAATTTTTTGAACCCATAGGCAAATCTGATAATTTCCGGAGACAATCCTGCTTCAGAATAGTAAACATAAGCCATCGTGTAAGGCTTTAAATTGCGATAAGTGTTTTCAAAATCTTTCATCAAATTACCATATTCGTTTTTGCGTTTTTCATCTTGCAATACCCATTTATTAAAGATTGTTTCAAATTCTTGTTTTTTTGCAATAGCTTGCAATCGTTTGATTCCACGATCTTCTCCTATCCATTTCTTCCACCCATTAGCAATACCAGCATATTTAGCTGAATATTGAATACGAATCAATTTATCGTTGTTCATATCGTTACCAATGATTTCCAACCGTTTATCCCGCATTTTAATACGGGCAGGATTGTCGTAATTTGATAATAAATCAACAGCATGAGATGTAAGATATTGCTGTGTTCTGCCCGGATATCCAAATACAAAAGTAAGGTCGTTTTTTTCAGCTCCTTTCAATGAAATTTCGAGGTGTTTTTTAGGTTGATAAGGCACATTATCAGCAGAATATTCAGCTGGTTTGTTATTTTTCCCTACATAAACCCTAAAAACAGAAAAATCGCCCGTGTGTCGAGGCCACATCCAGTTGTCGGTATCTCCGCCAAATTTACCTATATTAGATGGTGGAGCTCCTACTAAACGAACATCCTTAAATACCTCGCTCACAAATAAGTAATATTGATTACCATAATAAAATGGTTTTACACTTGCATTGTAATGTGTCCCTTTTACAGCTTCTTTAGCGATTTCTTTGCTGATTTTTTCAATGGCTTCTTCACGTTGAGCTTCGGTCATGGATTTATTAACAACAGCTAATACTTTTGCAGTAACATCTTCCATACGTACTAATAAAGTTGCAGTTAAACCCGGATTTACTAATTCTTCCGATGGTTTCATAGCCCAAAAACCATTGGTTAAATAATCGTGCTCCAATGAGCTGTGCGACTGAATAGTACCATAACCGCAATGATGATTGGTAAAAATTAAACCTTGATTACTCACAAATGTAGCAGTACAACCGCCACCAAATAATAAAATGGCATCTTTTAAACTCGAATGATTGATACTATATATATCTTCGGCAGTAATTTTCATACCCATTGTTTGCATTTCCTTTTGATTAAGTTGTTCCAAAAGCATAGGAATCCACATTCCTTCATCGGCTTTGGCTGATATAGAAAATAAATTTATTGCAAATAGCAAACCGAATAGTAATGATAATTTTTTCATTTTCATTTTTTTAAAATTGTAATTAGCCACAAAAATAAGACTTTTTCTTGAGACGATTGAAAGCCAAAAAAGTTATAAACAAAAAAAATGTTAATAAAAATCAAAAATATTAATACATGTTTGAAAAAAATGTATTAATATTGCATCGTTAATTAAAATTATAAATTAAAATTTAAAAAACTATGAAAAAATTAATGACAATTGTATTAGCTATTGTTTTAATAGCTGGATTTACTTCGAAATCAAGTGCACAAATTAGTGTTGGTGCTCATGCAGGTATTGCATTACCTATGGGAACATTTGGTGATTTGTTCAAAATGGGATTTGGTGGAACTGCTAATGGAGAATATGCTTTAAACGAAACCATGTCTATTGGTTTAAATGTTGGTTATTACACATTTAGCGCACAAGATGCTTTTGACGGTTACAAATGGAGTTTTATTCCAATTTTAGCTGATTTCAAATACTCTTTTGCTACCGAAGGTTTTATGCCTTACGTTGGAGCTGGTATAGGAATGTACATGGCTTCTGCAACAGTTAAAATCCCTTCATATACTATTGGTGGTGTTACTTATGGTGGTGGAGAAGCTACTGCATCTGATAGTAAATTTGGATTTTTCCCAACAGTTGGTTTCTTAATGGGCGAAAACATGAAATTTGGTATTAATGCAAAATACAACATGGTTTCAGACGCAAACTACTTAACAGTTGGTGCAAATATTTTATTTCCTTTAGGAAAATAATCTAATAAAAGTTTATTTTAAAAAGGAGCTCAATTTGAGCTCCTTTTTTATTGAACCTTCATTTTGTCATTCCGAAGTTTCGGGATCTCATTAATATGAATAAATTATTTACTGAGATTCCTCGCTATCACTCGGAATGACAAAATTGCTATACTTTTCATAGTTTTCTTGCTTTAAATTTTATGAATATTTTTTCAAAAATTTTGAGTAAATTGCAAAAAAAGTAGTATTATTGTACCCTGAATTAAAAATTTTGGATTTATGAAAAAATTAATAATAATTGTATCGGTTGTAGCATTAATGATAGGCTATTGTAGTACTGCAACAGCACAATTTAGCATAGGTGCTAAAGCAGGTGTTGCAATGCCTGTGGGTAGTTTCGGACAAGGCTATAATATGGGATTTGGTGGCATTGCTAATGCTGCTTATGCTATTAAAGAAAATATGTCAATTGGCTTTAATGCCGGTTTTTATGCTTTCAAAGGAACTGATTTCCCTGCCAGCACTGAGCCCTCTGCTCGTATTATTCCCATTTTTGCTGATTTTAAATATTTTTTCGATACCGAAGGGTTTATGCCTTATGTAAGTACAGGTTTGGGAGTTTATTTGCATTCTTCTTCTTATACTTCTCTTGCAATTCCTGCTTTAGTTGTGGGAGGTGAAACAAGAACAGAAGAAATACCTTCCGAAAAAGTTTCTGCTACAAAAGCAAAATTTGGTGTTTCTCCTACAATAGGTTTTTTGGTGGGCAATAAACTTAAATATGGTGCAAGTGTTAGATACAACATTTTGTTTTCTGATGCTTCTTATATAGATATTAGTTTTGGGGTTAGTTATCCTTTAGGACAATAAGTTTTTAATATTTTTTACAAAAAGGAGTTCTTTCGGACTCCTTTTTTTTGTTGATTTAAGTAAGAATTTACCGTAAAGGAAACGCAAAAAAATACAAATTATAGTTTTTGATTCTCAATTAGTTACTTAATAGCCCATTAACCAATAATTTAAAAACTAAAATTAATGATTAAAAAGAAAAGAAAAAAGAAAAGCAAGATAATTATCCTAATCTCAGGGCTTTTTCTTATTGTATTTACTTATTTTTACCACATCGAAATAAGTCGTTATGCAATTAGGTTCTTTTATTTTATTGAAAACCAATTTAGTAACAATACTTCCAATCAAAGTAAAAATTTAAAACATTTTGGAATCCCCATTCCAGAGAAATATACTGTTCATGGCATAGATGTATCCCGTTATCAGGAGCGTATCAACTGGGAAGAAGTAAAAAAAATGAAAGTTGATAGCATTAAAATTTCTTTTGCTTTTATAAAAGCTACCGAAGGAGAAACAAGGATTGACCGCTATTTTAGTATAAATTGGAAGAATGCGAAAAAAAATAAATTAATCAGAGGTGCTTATCATTTTTACCGTCCGCAAATAAGTTCAAAATTGCAAGCCGAAAATTTTATCAGTAATGTAAAACTTGAAAAAGGCGATTTGCCGCCAGTTTTGGATATTGAAACATTGGTTTCGGGTTATCATATTGATAATACTGTAAAAGGTATTAAAAACTGGCTTAAGATTGTTGAGAAAGCTTATCATGTAAAGCCTATTATTTACACTAATATTGATTTTTATAACAATTACCTTGCTGATGAAGGTTTGAGTGATTATCCACTTTGGATAGCACATTATTACGAAGAAAAAGTACGTCTAAATCAAATTTGGTATTTTTGGCAACACAATGATAAAGGAAAAGTAAATGGTATTACGGGTAATGTTGATTTTAACGTATTTAATGGCGATATGGAAGATTTGCGAGAACTTTGTAAAAAATAGTGTTATTTCAAAAATTGTAATTCTGTCAGGATTCAAAACCCTGACAGAATTGGATTGGTTCATAAGATGAATTCCATACTTTAATGAATACCTTTTTACAGATAATCAAACTCTGACTCTCAAATTTAAAGACTATTATTTTAAATTTTTCTCAAATTTTGTAATGGCAAACAATGTAGCTCTATAGCTAACATATATTAATACAGGCCAGCTAAGCAACCATAATATTTCTGTTGTGTACATATTCTTATTTTTTAAATTATTAATACAAATCAATTATTAACTTTTTTGCTATTAACTTACTAAAATAGTTATCAATACTTAGAGTACTTGGAGTACTTATAAGTACTTAAGGCACTCTAAGTACTCAAGGCACTTCAGGTCTTAGTAGTTAAAATTTAATGCTTTACATATTTTTAATCTTTATTGTAAAACCTGAAAGCGATAAAAATTAATACAAATGCGATTCTTCTTCCATTTCTTTGGCATCTATCTTTTTGTTGTTGATAGATTTCCATGCGTAGAAAATATAGGCAATTACAAAAGGAATTAACAAAGAAACATAACTCATAGCCGTTAATGTATAATGACTTGATGAGCTGTTTTCGATGGTTAACGAGCTTTGTAAATCAGCCAACGAAGGATAATAAGCAGTATTGTTGAATCCTGCAATAATAAACAGCGTAAAAACTGTTATAACCGTTCCTAATCCTGCAAACCAAATACCATTTGTGCTATCTTTAAGGATAGATTTGATAATTCCAAATAAAACCAATACCACACCAACTAAGAAAAGTAATAGTGCAATAGGCATCTGTAAAAGGTTGTGTAAGTATTTATTGCTTTCCATAAAAACTTCTTTGGTATCAGGATTTACAGCAAATCCATCAATAAACAACAATCTCCCCACAAAGAATAGGAAAAATACTAAAAATGGAATAGTGTTGATAAACAATTGTTTTTTAGCTCGTTCAAAAATTTCTTTCTCGTCAATATTGTTCATAAAATACAATACAGCCAAAATTCTTGCTAAAAAGAAAACAGCCAAACCTAAGGCAACATTCTGAAAATTAAGAACAGCCTCTAAGCCATAAGCGGGTCCTTCCCAAATAGATATTACAGGTAATTTATCGCCGGCAATATTTAACAAGTTCAATTTGTCTATTTTAAATATAGCTCCGGTAAAGAAAGTAGCCACTGCTGTACCGATTAATATGGTACCTAAAGCTCCATTGATAAATAAGAATATTTCGTATGTTCTTTGACCCAAGAAATTATTGGGTTTGCTTCGAAATTCATAAGAAATTGCTTGAACGATAAAGCAAAACAATATTGCCATCCAAACCCAGTATGCTCCACCAAAACTTGTAGAGTAAAATAAAGGGAAAGAAGCAAAAAAAGCTCCGCCAAAAGTTACCAAAGTTGTAAAGGTAAATTCCCATTTTCTGCCTAACGAATTTACAATCATCTTGCGTTGGGTTTCTGTTTTTCCTAATGTGTAAATTAATGTTTGACCACCTTGTACAAACATTAAAAATACTAATATACCGGCAAGTAACGATATTATTACCCACCAATACTGTTGCAATGCTAATAGTGATAAATTTTCAAACATTAGTTGGTTCCTCCATCTTTAGGTCCTATTTTAATTTGACGTGCCATAATTTTAATTTCTGCAATTAACAATGCTGTAAATATAACAGCAAATAAGGTAAAGGTAATAATAACAGCCGAAGAATCTATCTGCGAAACTGCTGCTACTGTAGGCATCATATCTTGTATAACCCATGGCTGACGACCTACTTCTGTTACTATCCAACCGGCTTCGGATGCTATGTATGCCAAAGGTATTGTTATTATTGCCAACCACATTAGCCATTTGTGTTCTTCTGGCTTCTTTTTATAAATAAAGAACAAAACCAATATAAAGAATGCAATAAAATAAAAACCAAGTATTACCATAATATGAAAGCTATAAAACGTAAGCGGAACATTAGGAATAATATCATCGGGCTTGTTTAAATAACCATAGCCAAAATATTTGAAATAATCGTTTAAAAACGCTTTTCCTTCTAAGGTTTTTTCATCAAATTTTGCTGATAATTCATTTAATTTCAGTGTGTCATTGGCTTTTTTGGCATTCTTATAATCACGCAATGTATTGATAGCAATTTTGCCTCTTTCAATTTTTTCGTTTGCCGATAAGATACCTTGTTCAACGTTTCCGTTAGCAAAATCATTAACTCCAGGAACAAAAGCATCGGCATTTCTAAAGCTTAAAATTGAAAGCATTTTAGGGATTTCGATTTTAAAAACATAAGGGTCTTTATTATCAGTGTATTGTTTATTTGGCGTTAATATACCCACAGCAACCAATCCTGCACCTTGTTTGCCTTGGTACAAGCCTTCCATTGCGGCTAATTTCATAGGTTGCTTTTGTGCAACTTGGTAAGCTGATCCATCGCCGGTTGCAGCTAAAAATAAAGAAGCAATGAGTCCAAAAACACCTGCTATTATCATACTTTTTTTTGCAAAAATAATTTCTCGTTTTTTGAGCAAAAACCAAGCGCTTACGCCTATTACAAACAAAGCTGCTAATACATAAGCCGAAGTAATGGTATGCAAAAATTTATTAATAGCAACAGGAGAAAGCAATACATCCCAAAAATTCAACATTTCGTTGCGGACAGTATCGGGGTTAAAGTGCATTCCTGCTGGATATTGCATCCATGCGTTGGCAACTAAAATCCATAAAGCAGATAAGTTAGAGCCAATGGCAACCAACCATGTAGAAGTTAAATGAAAGCCTTTGCTTACTTTATTCCAGCCAAAAAACATTACGGCAATAAAGGTAGATTCCATAAAAAAAGCCATAATACCTTCGATAGCCAATGGTGCACCGAAAATATCGCCTACAAACCACGAATAATTTGACCAATTGGTACCAAACTCAAATTCGAGAATAATACCTGTGGCAATGCCTATGGCAAAATTAATTCCGAAAATTGTCATCCAGAACTTGGTAATTTTTTTCCATTCTGGATTACCTGTTTTAACGTAAATTGACTCCATAATGGCAATAATAAATGCCAATCCTAAGGTTAGGGGGACGAATACCCAATGATAAATTGCGGTTAAAGCAAACTGTGCCCTCGACCAGTCAACGGTTGATAAATCTAAGTTTTCTATCATATTTTTTGGTTTTAATTAATAGTTACACAAACACTAAATTTTACTTTATGAACTTTACAAACTTTCTACTCATTTCGTTAATTGTTCCAATACATAATTGCTCCGTTCTTGGTCGGAGTTAAAATTCTTTTTTAAAATATTAGGGAAAAAGAAAACTTTAAGAATGGCAAATAGTATAAACAATTTGATGAATATAATGAGCCATAACTTCCTGCCAACGGTCATGCTGCGAAAACCGTTGTAATAAAACAAAAATACTTTCTTAAAAGGTATAAATATTTTTTCCAATGTCAATTGTTTAATTACCAACAAATATACTGTATGTTTTTATAAAAACAGTACAACACGTATTTAAAAACAATGATTAGAAAAAAATGTTTAGGGAAATATTATTTTTTTGTGGTTTATAGTTGTTGAAAAAGATAGATTCTTTAATATTTAATCAACTTGTGAGAGAATTGCTACATAGTTTTTCCCATATTTTTTTGCACACTTAGGGCAAGTTGTGTACCACATGTACCACTTTTTAATGTTAAATCCCTTCAATTTAGCAACATTTTCAAAGTCTTTGCACCATTTTCCTGTATCCTTGAAAGGTCCTTCATATACTTTGCAATAAAATTTACCGTTTAAAGTAACATTTTCAGCTTCCGGTATTTCTTTGTCAACCGCAAGATAAATATCCATATTCCATTTAGATGTATGATCCGAAAGGCAAAGCCAATCCGGAACTGTTACTCCTGCTTCTGTTACTTTTTTATCAAGCCTTTTCATTACTTTTCCAAAGTTAATGGGCATGTAGAAAAGAGTACATACTTTATCCTTAATGAATTTTTTATCTTTCCACTCCAATGTTTTATCGTCCCATTTGGTGGGGTCAAATTCTGGACAACAAATTGCGTCTGGTTTTGATTGAGATGTCATAATAACCTCCTTTTTAAATTTTTATAAAAGTCAAAGATAATACATTTTTGCATTTCCCCCAAATTTTAAAATTGGGTTTTCCAAATTTGTGCAAAATAAATACCAAATAAATTAATTTTATTTCTAATTTTACAAAATAAAATTAATAGATTAATACCAAATTATTTATGTTAATTATTGGCATTGCGGGAGGTTCGGGCTCTGGAAAAACAACCGTTGTAAAAAAAATTATTAAAAACTTACCCAAAGATTCTGTTTCGATTATTTCGCAAGATTCTTATTACAAAGACAACGGGCATAAATCGCCCGAAGAAAGAGCCAAAATTAATTTCGACCACCCATCTTCCATAGAATTTAATTTATTGATTAAGCATCTCGAAATGCTTAGGGAAGGCAAAGAAATCGAAATGCCTATCTATTCTTATCTTACCTGTGCAAGGGCAAAAGAAACCATTACTATTATGCCTAAAAAGGTTATTATAGTTGAAGGTATTCTTATTTTATCAAGTCCTCGCATGAGAGACCGCATGGATATTAAAGTATATGTAGATGCTGATGGCGATGATAGATTGATGCGGATTATATGGCGGGATTTGGAAGAAAGAGGCCGTTCGTTTCAGCAAGTGTTAGAGCATTACGATAAATATGTAAAACCTATGCACCTTCAATTTATTGAACCCACCAAACGGTATGCTGATATTATTGTTCCGCAAGGTGGCAAAAATCAGGTGGCTATTGATATTTTGAGTTCAAGAATTAAAATGAATCTGAATTTATAATCAATTACGAAATCAATTAAGTTTATGCGAAGCTATTTCATGGAATTTTCAACTTAATAAACTTAAATGCCTGTTTTTCAATTATCGCAAGAACTTATTTTCCCAAATCCAGAATTAGCCGAAGAAGACGGTTTGTTGGCAATTGGAGGCGATCTAAGCCCCGAACGCTTACTCTTAGCATACTCACATGGCATTTTCCCTTGGTTTAACGAAGGCGACCCAATATTATGGTGGTCGCTCAATCCACGTTTAATATTATTTCTTGACCAATTCAAATGTTCCGAAAGTTTGAAAAGAACAATTAAAAGTAATAAGTTTGAAGTAAAATTTGATACCAATTTTGAAGAAGTTATTCGTAATTGCAGCAAAGTAGAACGCAACCAACAAGATGGAACATGGATAACACAAGAAATGATAGATGCTTACATACATTTACACGAACTTGGTTTTGCACATGCTGTTGAAACCTATTTTCAAGGTAAAATGGTTGGTGGTTTATATGGCGTTTCAATTGGAAAGGTTTTTGTTGGTGAATCTATGTATTACACCATGGCAGATGCTTCTAAAGTAAGTTTGTACCACTTGGTGGAATTGTTGAAAAAATGGAATTTTCATTTTATTGATGCTCAACAACCTACCAATC
>CAYTJB010000031.1:0-11321 GCA_964437995.1 uncultured Bacteroides sp.
TTTGACGGCATGAATAAATATCGGAATGGTCGCCAAAAATAGAAAGTGCGTGAGCAGCCAATGTACGTGCACTAACGTGGAACACACCAGGTAACAATTCGCCAGCAATTTTATACATATTAGGAATCATGAGCAACAAACCTTGCGAAGCAGTATAAGTTGATGTTAAAGCACCTGCTTGTAATGAGCCATGCACAGCACCCGCAGCACCAGCTTCCGATTGCATTTCCACAACTTTAACTTCGTCGCCAAAAATGTTTTTTCTGCCATTAGCAGCCCATTCATCAACGTTTTCAGCCATGTTTGAAGATGGCGTAATAGGATAAATAGCAGCAACTTCGCTAAACATGTAAGCGATATGCGATGCAGCATGATTTCCGTCGCACGTAATAAATTTTTTCTTCTTTTCCATTGTAATAATTTTTTATAAAAATCTGATTTATAGTGTATAAACTTTTGAAATAGTCCTTGTGAATTTTATAGCAAAAGTAATAATAATATCTAAAATATAAGGTATAAGATTATGATTTTTAACAGAAAATTAAATTGGTACTTAAGATTTTGTTTAAAAAATTGAGGGAAACATTAAAAAATCAAAGAGAAATAATTTAGAAAAGGAAAGTTCTTGGAGTAAAAAAGGAATTGATGAGTGGGTTGGTGGCGGTTGTTTGGTGGGATGTGAAAGGCTTTCTCTGCCAGCTAATTACTGGCATGGCAGCCTACTCGTATTATGTGCATGCCATTTTCCCATTCTCGTTTATCTGTAGTTATGGTTTTAGTGTAATGTCTTTTTTAGTCATTATCTTTAGCTGTTCATTTATCCATTTGTTGGTAAAAATAGTCAGTTGATGTTGCCCTTTCATATCATATCCATTCCACAATTCAGTCTTAACAGTTTTTGTTTTTATGTCGGGTATCATATTTGCAAAGTATCGTGTTTCCTTGTGAAGTCGAAACTTCTTTGATTTTGGATTAATTGTGATTAAATGTCCCCTTGATAATGACCAACCATTGGATGCAGTCACTTGGATGTAAAAGTCGGTTTGTCCGTCAAAGTTGTAGTCGTCAAAAACTACGTTAAGCTGGGTCGGAAAAGCGTCAAGCCCGCTAATACTATCTAAAATACTCCATTTGTTAGCTTGAATTGAATAAAGTCTAACCGTGTAAGTTGTGTCTGTCGGACAAACAACAACAAGAGCATTTTTTTCTGTCTTTCCGAATATGTGTCCAGATTTGAAAAACAAAAATGATTTGTATGTATCAAATTCAAACTCGTTATTAAATTCAACTGTATCAGTACTCAGTGCTTTATTGAATAGTCCTGCTAATGTGTCAAGCAAAGTATCATTAATAGATTCCATTTGGGTAATGGAGCCCTGAGTAACAAATTTGCCTTGTGTAGTCTGAATTTGATTACACGAAAAAATTGCAAGTCCTAAAAGCAATATTACTAATGTTCGTTTTGTCGTCATAAGGGTTACACTTAACATAATAGTGTTTTATTCATCGTTTCCGCACAAAAGTAAATAAAAAACACGATAAATAACAACATTCAGATACATTGGAATATTCAGAAAAAATATTACATTATTCTTGCTCCGCTATTGTAGTAGTTTTATAAACTGCAAAATCAAATTTTTTGGCTTCATCTACAATCTTTGCGATGGTGGTTTTTATTGTTTCAATTTTTATCTTGGAAGATAAATCAATTTTAATCATTGTATTTCCATTAAATGCAAAAAATTTAGCCTGTGTAATATATTCAGTTTTTCCGGTGGAACCTGTAATTTCATTTACGCAGGGTTTGCTTTCTGCAATATACCGCAAAGTACCACCTGCAAAATCTTCTATTTTAGATTTGTTTAAATCAAAGACACTTTGTCCGAAAAAAGTTTTTTTCTGTTGTTCAATATTAGCAGGTTGTTTAACCATTTGTAGTAAAAATTTTCCTGTTTCGTCGTTGGCATCGTACCAGTTGAATTCGCCTTTGTAACTACCTACATTATCTTCCGAACATCCATCGAGATATTTTATGCCGCTGTTTACGGTAATATTTACCGAAGCACCTATACCACCTATTGACTTATTTATGGGGTTGATTGTTTTATCAACGATGCTCATCGGAATCAGCACATTCAAAGCCTTTGTACTTTGCGCTTTTAATGTTGTTATAAACATAAAAGCTGCTGTGAAAAATAAAATGTATTTTAAAGAATAAATTGTTGTTTTCATTTGAATAGATTTATTATGATTTAACAATGCAGTAATTTTGTGCTGATATTTCATTTTTTAGCGTTTGATAAATTCTACGCGTCTGTTTTTGGCTTTATTGATACTGCTATCGTTGGCAGCTAAGGGTTCGCTTTTACCTTTGCCGTCGGCTTCCAGTCGAGTTGCATCAATGCCCCATGTTTTGGTCAGTTCTGTTTTTACAGAAGTGGCTCTGCGCTTCGATAAATCTAAGTTGGAAGCATCATTACCATCACTGTCGGTATGTCCGATAATTTTTATTTTTACGGTTGGATTATCTTTTAAAATCTGTGCAATTTCTTTAATGGTTGCATAAGATTCTGGTTTTATTTTATCTGAATTGACATCGAATTGAATACCATAAGAAATAAGCTTCCCTTCGGTAATGAGTTTATTTCTCATATCTGGTAAACCAACAGCAATTTTGAAATTGGAAATATACAGATTAATTTCATCTGTAGTTTGAATTCTGAAAATATTGTACACATATCCTTCTATTAAACCACGCGGCAAATCCAATACTTTTTTATCGTTTGCATACATTCGTATGCGTTGTTTCTGAACCCAGAAAGCAATATGGTATACTTCACCGGAGTTTAATCCATTTGGTGAACTGCCATTATCTTTATAGCCATCAGCACTTTCAGCCCAGTTTGTCCAGTCAATTGTTTCGTAACCTGGTGTAATTTTGGTTCCTGCTTTACCAGGAACTGCACCACCTTCATTCGGGTTACTAAGTGTTCCTGAAACAAAAATAAAATTGGTATTGTACAGATATGGCGTATTATTCGTATTGGTAGAATACAAATCAAATTCCACAGTGAAATTGTCGGTAAATTTTTCTTTAGCTTCCGGTATATAATATCCACCACCCGTCATCTTAAACCATCGTCCCTGATAATTGCTCATTGTAACAATTTCACCACTGCTGTTTGTGGTCCATTGTATTGGAAAGTCACCGATGTTTTCATTACTAAAGTCGTCGTAGAAAATAACTTTCTCACCTGAAATAAAATCGAATTTACTTGTAATGTTGCCAGCTGTTTGTGCAAAACAAAAGCTTGTAAGCAAACTTGCCGTTAGAATTAAAAAGATTTTTTTCATTTTTTTTACATTAAATTAATTTATACTAAAATTTCTTGCTTATTATTTTCAACAATATTCATAATACAAATATACTATTTAATTTTTCATTCCAAAAATGTTTTTATCAAAACTTATTAAACAAATCACTACTAACCGACTAATTTTAAAAGTCTTTGTTTCGTGTCCCGCACAAAAGCGGGACAGGCTCTACGGCACTTTATTGATATTTTTTTAACTATTTTGTTACCAAAGTTTTGCAACTACGTTGCTAAAAATAGTTCCGTTAGGAAGGAGGAAGGATATTATGGTAAAAAATACATACTCAAAAATTTTAAGCCCTGTAAGGGCGACACACACAATATTACTCGTCATAAGATTTTTAAATGATTCGTTTTGTTTTAGCTGGTTAGTAGTATTAATTATCTTCTAACGTATTGTTTGTCGTAATATTTCTGATAATCGCCAGATGTTACGTTGTTGAGCCATTCTTCGTTATTCAAATACCAATCAACCGTAATTTCCATGCCTTCTTCAAATTGCAACGAAGGTTTCCAGCCCAATTCGTTTTGTAGTTTTGATGAATCAATGGCATAGCGTAAATCGTGTCCGGCACGGTCTTTTACAAAAGTGATTAATTTTACGGAAGTACCAGCTTCGCGATGGAGTTTTTTATCCATAATTTCGCACAGTTTATGGATAAGGTCAATATTTGTCCATTCGTTGTTTCCTCCAATGTTATACGTATCGCCAGTTTTCCCTTCGTGGTAAATAAGGTCGATAGCACGTGCATGATCAACTACATATAGCCAATCGCGAATGTTCTCGCCTTTTCCGTAAATAGGAATTGGTTTGTTGTTGTTGATATTGTGGATTGAAAGCGGTAATAATTTTTCGGGAAACTGAAATTGTCCGTAATTGTTTGAGCAGTTAGAAATTACAATAGGCAATTTGTAGGTATGAAAATAAGCTCTTACCAAATGATCGGAACTTGCTTTAGAAGCAGAGTAAGGACTGCGTGGGTCGTAAGAAGTTTCTTCGGTAAAAAAGCCTTCTTCGCCCAACGAACCGTAAACTTCGTCGGTAGAAATATGATAGAAACGTTTGCCATCCATATTATCTTTCCATAAATTGCGGGCAGCATTTAGTAAATTAACAGTTCCCACAATGTTAGTCATGATAAATTCCATTGGATTGGCAATAGAACGGTCAACATGCGACTCGGCAGCCAAATGAATTACGCCATCGAACTTATATTTTTCAAATATTTGGTTTATTGATGGAGCATCTACAATGTCGGCTTTTACAAACTCATAATTAGGTTTGTTTTCGATATCAGTTAAATTAGCTAAATTGCCTGCATACGTAAGTTTATCAAGGTTTACAATTTTGTAATCAGGATATTTATTTACAAATAATCTAACAACGTGCGAACCTATAAATCCCGCACCACCGGTAATTAATATCGTTTTTTTCATGCTTAATATGTGTTTTCAAAATATTGTGTAAAAATAATAAAAATTAGTTTGTTTAGTTAGCGTCTTTTAAATTTATCAAAAAATAATTTATTCCTCCTACCTCAGCTTTTCTCCCGATGCTATCAACGCTTTTACGGGAGCAAGTCCTGTTGTAGTGCCATTTTCGATGGCTTTTAAAACTGCACCACCACCTGTAAATATATAATAATTAGGACTGTCGAGTGCCGAAATATAAAGACCTGGCAATAAACGCTTTAATTCCTGCATAGTATCGCCACCTCCATATAGTTTAATGGCATTTACATTGCTGTCAATCAGCTCATCTAAAGCAATAGTACCTTCGTTAAAATAAGGCGTATAGCCCATTACAGCATTCACAAAAATAGTTTTTGCCTGATGAAATACCTTTACAACATTGCTTTCCAAAAACGACGCTGAGGCAATATCCAACACATAGTTTAATGCTGTTCCAGGTTTTATTTCCAAAATGTTTCTTACTCGGCATTGCCCGTCAAATTTGCCTTCCATAGTATCTGATTCTATGATATAAGGTAATTCTATGATTTTGTTAGAATATTTTTTTGCAAACTTAACAAATTCAAGTGCATGCTGCATATCGTCCTCTTCAATACCTTTGATGGTAAAATTATACTTGGCACACAAATAAGCATTGTAAATTACACCACCCAATACCAAATAATCAGCTTTTTGTAGCAATGCAAAGAGCGAATCTATTTTTGTATCAAACTTAGAACCCGCTACCACTGCCAAAAATGGACTTTCGGGATGGTAGATTCTTTCGAGATTGGCAATTTCCTTTTGCATCAAAAATCCTGCATAGGAAGGCAAATATTGGCTCACTTGCACCGTAGAAGCGTGTGCCTGCCACGAACCAAAAGCGTCGTTTATAAAAACGTCTGCCAAACCAGCTAATTGGTTAGCAAATCTATCAGCCTCTTCGCCCTTAGCTTCTTCGCCTGAAAACCAACGCGTATTTGGCAGATAAATTCCATCTATCAAACCTTCTTTCAACTCACGTATCAAATGATTTACAGATGTTTCTATCCCTAAATAACCTTGCTTTTCGTGAGCATAAAATTCAGGAACTTTCAACGAAATATGAAGTTTTTGTTGAATATAATCTACTATTGGTTGAATAGAAGTCTTTTCGCTAATATTAATTTCTCCTGTTTTTTTATCTTTTGGACGACCTACGTGCGTCATTAAAATAATTTTGCCACCTTTTGAAATAATATGAAACAAGGTTCCAATAGTAGCATCAATGCGATAAGGGTCGTGGATAATTCCATTTTTTACCACATTGTGGTCAACTCTCACTAAAACGACTTTCCCTTTTAAGTCGGCTTGCTGAATTAATGGTATTTGAAGGTTTTCCATAGTCAAATAGATTTAATTTTTTAATACTTTTAAACTTTTTGAAGTTCTTCCATCAACGCTTTTCGCTTAGGATACAATGCCTTGAGTTGCTCTATTACATAATTTGCCTTTTCTCTTGCTCCCATTTTTATCATTTTACGTATATAGCGACAAGTATTTTGATAGTAATCTCTTCCCATGTTATTTTCCATATATTCTAATATTGCAGTTTGATACAAATCGGAAATTTCATTTGAATAATCTTGAATAAGATACTTTTCATACGTTTCTATATTGTTGAGAGATTTATTTTGTTTTACAATATTGAAAAGTTTGCTCCAACTTTCCTCCCAAATATATATTTGAGCAATAAATGGATAATCCACCCAATGGCTTTTATTGATAATATCTTTTATAATTAGCTCCACAAAAATAGCCCAATTTTCATGTTTAACATGTTTTTTTATTAAATCATAAATAGGTTTTCTTTCACGATTTGAATCCAAAAACAAATAACGTGCATATTTTATGATGTTTTCTGTATCATTTTGTATTGTATAAATTTTAAGTAAATAATCACGCCAATCATTGACAAGACCAGGCTTGTTTTTACTATCTTGTTTTATGCCATCTTCGGCAAGTGCAATTGCTTTATTATAATCTTTTTTTAATATAGCTGTATCTATTAGCTTTGTTCTAAAATTGGAATTAGAAACGTTTTGTTCTAAAAATTGCGTTGCTTTTTTTTCGCCCTCCATTTTCAAAATAAGTTCATATCTTATGCCTTGCGCTCTGCTTAAATCCCAATCCCAATCCGAATCAGTTAGTTTTATTGTGTCTAAAAGTGCGTGAATCTGTTTGGCTTCTTCTGAATTTTTAATGAGTGATGTTGCTAAATCTAACATTGAAAAATGCCAGTCCCAGCTTTTAAAAATTTCTTTTTTAAAAGAATTTATACAGTAATTTAAAAACTCTTTTCGCAATTCTTCTGATATAGGTTTTTCGGTAATGGAAGATAAAACCTCAATTGCAGGATCAATAGAGCCTCCAATATCTCCATTGCTATCATCGGCGTATTCTAAAGCCTTTGTCATTTCCTCTAATATTGCACAAGCAATATATGTAGCTGTTTGATAATTGGACATTTCAACGAGTTTTTCGGCTCTTTGCACCATATCATACACTGCATTTCCTACAGCCCGTGCTTCGTAATATCCGATATATCCATCACGATCCTTTGCTGTTTTGATTATTGCATGAATTTGTTTTGCATAGAGTGCCTGCGAGTCGGGTATTACCAAATAAGCAAAATTAGCTAAGAAAAGTTGGCGGAAAGTAGTGTCTTTAACACAGCGTTCTTTTATATAATCTTTCAAATTGTCGTGCGACATTTTTTCAAGAAGTTCATCTACTTGTTCTGTAATTGTTTTCTTTTTTGTAGTTTTAGTTATTTCGCCTTTCTTTGTTTTAGGTTTTGCTTTTATATCTAATTCATTTTGTTGAAGATAAAAAATTACTGCAACTACATGTTTGCATACAGTACCCATATCGTAAGGACACGAACAAACGTATTCGTTAATAATATCGCTTTTTATTGATAGCTGAACAGTATATTGCTCAGTTCCTTCAACAATGGCTTCGTATTTACCATATCCTATTTCTTCTGGTTCGTTTACCAACCCTTTTTTAAAATATTTATATCCACGTTTTAAAATAGTTTCGTCGATGTGTTGCTCAAATTCTTTAAGTGGTATTTTCATCCGAAATTAATTTTTAAGGTTAGATAGAACTCAATTATGAAGTTTTTATTTAATTTGTAAAAAAAACGCCCCTTTTCGGAGCGTTTGTATTTTTTATGAGAAGTTTATTCAACAATTGTATTCCAATTGTATTTATCTTCTACTTCGCCTTCCTGAATAGCTCTTAGCATATTGTAAAGTTTAGTAGAAACAGGACCTGCTTTGCCATCTTTACAATACAGATATTCCTTATTATTATCGCGGTCGTGAATTCTCTTAATTGGAGAAATAACGGCAGCTGTTCCGCAAGCACCTACTTCCTCAAAATCTGCCAATTCTTCAACACTTACATGACGTTTTTCAACCGTTAAACCCATATCTTCGGCTAATTGACGCAAACTCATATTTGTAATAGATGGTAATATTGAATTTGAATTAGGTGTAATGTATTTATTACCTTTAATAGCAAAAAAATTAGCAGGACCAGCTTCATCAATATACTTCTTTTCCTTAGCATCTAAAAATAATACCGAAGCAAAACCTTCGTCATGTGCTCTTTCGCCAGCTCTTAAGCTTGCTGCATAGTTGCCACCTACTTTATAGCTGCCTGTACCAAGCGGAGCAGCTCTGTCGAAATCACGCACAATTTGAATACTTACCGGGTTAAAACCTTCCTTAAAGTATGGGCCTACCGGACCTACAAATACCATAAATAAATACTCATTAGCTGGTTTTACACCTACTTGAGCACCCGAACCAAATAACACAGGACGAACATATAAAGACGCACCCTCTCCATAAGGCGGGATGTACTTTTCGTTCATTTTAACAGCTGTAAGCACTGCTTCTCTAAATAATTCGGTAGGAACATGAGCCATCATAATTCCGTAAGCCGAATTTTGCATACGTTTGGCGTTTTCTTCTAAACGAAAAATTCTTATTTTTCCATCTTTTCCCCTGAAAGCTTTTAAACCTTCAAAAGCTTCTTGTCCGTAATGCAAAGCGGTTGCTGCAATGTGAATATTAACATATTCCGAAGAAGAAATTTCGAGTTTACCCCATTCGTTGTTACGAAAGTAGCAACGAACATTATAATCGGTTTTGAAATAACCAAAAGGTAAATTTTTCCAATCAATATTATTCATGTCTTTGTGTATTAATATCTATTTTAAAAAACAGGGTAAAATTAGAAATTAATTTCTAATTAGCATCTATTTAATAGAAAAAATTATATGCAAAAGATTCATTATATTTATAAGGTGGGTTTTTAAAAAACATGACAAAATGTCATGTTTTTTTATTGGCACAGCCTTTGATACATACAAGCGAAATTTAAAAACTAATAAAATGCAAAAAGGTAAGATTAATGTACATACGGAAAATATTTTTCCTATCATTAAAAAGTTCTTATACTCCGACCACGAGATTTTTTTAAGAGAACTCATTTCTAACGCAGTTGACGCAAGTCAGAAACTAAAAACACTTTCGTCTTTAGGCAAATTTAAAGGCGAATTGGGCGATTTAACAATTCAGGTTACTTTCGATAAAAAAGAGAAAACCATTACCATTAGCGATAAAGGTATTGGAATGACAGCCGATGAAGTAGAAAAATACATCAACCAAATAGCTTTTTCTGGCGCCGAAGAATTTGTTGAAAAATACAAAGGCAAAAGCGAAGCCGATGCCCATGCTTTAATCGGACATTTTGGATTGGGCTTTTATTCTTCGTTTATGGTTGCCAAAGAAGTTGAAATCCATACCAAATCTTATACCACTGGTAGCAAAGCCGTAAAATGGGTATGCGATGGCAGTCCCGAATATAACCTTACCGAAATAAAGAAAAAAGAAAGAGGAACCGATATTATTCTTCATATAGCCGATGATTCGGAAGATTTTTTGGAAGAACACAAATTATTAGACTTACTCAAAAAATATTGTAAATTTTTGCCCATTCCTATCCAATTTGGAATGGAAAAAACTTGGGAAAAAGTAGAAGGCGAAAAAGATGAAAAAGGCGAGGATAAAACCATTGAGATTGAAAAACAACGCATCATCAATAATACCAAGCCATTATGGACAATAAAGCCATCGGAATTAACTGATGAGGATTACTCAAAATTCTACCACGAATTGTATCCTTATACTTTCGAAGAACCTTTGTTCAACATACATTTGAATGTAGATTACCCATTTAACCTTACGGGTATTTTGTATTTCCCAAAAGTGAAGAAAAACTTGGAAGTACAAAAAGATAAAATACAACTGTATTGCAATCAGGTTTTTGTAACCGATTCTGTTGAAGGTATTGTGCCCGATTTCTTAACATTATTACATGGTGTACTCGATTCGCCTGATATTCCGTTAAATGTATCGCGTAGTTATTTGCAAAGCGATGCCAATGTTAAGAAAATTTCGACCCATATTACTAAAAAAGTAGCGGATAAATTAGAAGATATTTTCAAAAATAAACGCGAAGAATTTGAAACTAAATGGGACGATATTAAGGTATTTATTGAATACGGTATGATTACCGAAGAAAAATTTGCCGAAAGAGCCGAAAAATTCTGTTTGTTGAAAAACACCGAAGGAAAGTACTTTACCTTAGATGCTTACAAAGATGCCATTAAAGACTTACAAACCGACAAAGACAAAAAAATAGTATATCTTTATACCAATAATGTTGAAGACCAGCACAGCTATATCCAGCAAGCAAAAGAAAAGGGTTATGATGTGTTGGTGATGGATGGTGTATTGGATAGCCATTTTATCAATTTAATGGAAAGAAAACTCGAAAATTCATCTTTTGTAAGAGTAGATGCCGATACTATTGACAAACTCATTAAAAAAGACGAAGAAATTCCTTCTAAATTAAGCGATGCTGAAAAAGAAAAACTGAAACCGATTTTTGAGAAAAATATTGAAAAATCAAAATTCAGTATTGTAATGGAAAGCATGAGCGAAACCGACCAGCCTGTTTTGATTACCCAATCGGAATTTATGCGAAGAATGAAAGATATGTCGGCTATCGGTGGCGGAATGTCGTACATGGGCACAATGCCCGATATGTATAATATAGTTGTAAACGTTAATCATCCATTGATTGGTCAAATATTGAACGATACCGATGAAAATAATCAAAATAAAACTGTAAAACAGTTAACAGATTTAGCATTGTTATCGCAAAACCTATTAAAAGGCGAAGCGTTGACCGAATTTATCAAAAGAAGTGTTGAAATAATTAAATAATCAAAAATATTATACTAATTTTGTATAATTATAAAAATCAATTTAAAAACAATTTAAAAATTAAAAAAATGAAACTAAGTAAAGGATGGATAATAGGAATTGTAGCAATTGCAATAGTTTTTTTGCTACTTATATCAATAGTACGAAT
>CAYTJB010000031.1:11331-15906 GCA_964437995.1 uncultured Bacteroides sp.
TTAGAAGAAGGCGTAAATAGCCAGTGGGCTAAGGTGGAAAGTGCTTACCAACGTAGGTCTGATTTAATTCCAAATTTAGTAAACACTGTAAAAGGAGTTGCTAATTTTGAACAAACAACATTAATTGGAGTTGTGGAAGCTCGTGCCAAAGCCACTTCTGTAACTATTGACCCTACAAAACTAAATGCAGCTTCGATGCAGCAATTTCAAAAAGCCCAAGATGGTTTGGGTTCGGCATTATCAAAATTAATGGTTGTAGTTGAAAAGTATCCTGAATTAAAAGCGACGCAAAACTTTTTGGAGCTTCAATCGCAATTAGAAGGTACCGAAAACCGCATCAATGTTGAAAGAAATAAATTCAACGAAGAAGCTCAAAAATATAATTCTTTTATTCGCCGATTCCCAAACAATATGTTTGCAGGAATGTTTGGATTTGAGAAAAAAGCATATTTTGAAGCTACTGCTGGTGCTGAGAAAGCTCCTGAAGTAAAATTCTAAGAAGTTTTACTTCATTCATTAGTTAAGAATAATTTACAGAGGCTATCACTTTGAGTGATAGCCTCTGTATTCATAATTTATCATTTATCTTCATAAAATTATTATAATGAGTAAAAATGCAGCTCACTTTTTCACGCAAGAGCAAAAAGAAGACATCAAACAAGCTATTTTAAATGCTGAATTAGATACATCAGGCGAAATAAGGGTACATGTTGAAAATAATTGTTCTGGCGATGTTCTCGACCGTTCAGCCTTTATTTTTGAGAAATTAGGCATGAAAAAAACCGAATTACGCAATGGCGTGCTGATTTATTTGGCAGTAAATAACCGTAAATTTTCTATTATCGGTGATGCAGGTATTAATGCTGTTGTTCCCGCAAATTTTTGGGATACCATTAAAGACGAAATGCTTACACACTTTAGAGAAGCTCAGTTTACAGAAGGTTTAATAATAGCAATTACCAAAGCTGGCGAGCAATTAAAAAAATATTTTCCGCATCAAAAAGATGATGCAAATGAACTTTCTGACGAAATTTCTTTTGAAAATAATTAAACCTATAGACAACCTTTTTTATTCATTTAATGTCTTATATAAAATGTCAACACGCATAAAAAATAGTATCCGATTTTATTCTAAGCAATTAATTATTGCTTTCATTCTTTTTTTGCCAACAATTGCCATATCGCAAGATTTCCCCGAAAAACCCAATCCTCCCAGATTGGTAAATGATTACACCAATACATTAGCTCCCGATGAAGTTAATAGCCTTGAAACCAAATTAGTACGATATTCAGATTCTACCTCTACGCAAATTGTTATCGTAATGGTTGATGATTTATTAGGTTACGATAAGGCTGATTATGCTATTAAACTTGGACAAAAATGGGGCGTGGGACAAAAAGGCTCTGACAATGGAATTGTAATATTAGTAAAACCAACAGGCGGAAAAGGTAAAAGAGATGCTTTTATATCTGTTGGATATGGATTAGAACCAGTAATTACCGATGCGTTATCAAGAAGAGTTATTGAAAATGAAATGATTCCGAATTTTCGTGAAAATAAATTTTATGCAGGTTTAGACCAAGCAACTACAATTTTGATGCAATTGGCATCTGGCGAATTTCCTGCTGGATATAATAAAAATACGAAATCACAACCAAAGGCTTTTGCTTTTTTAATTCCAATTTTTATTATTATTATCGTTTTAATGATGATAAAAAAAGGAGGAAATAGTACAATGAGTGGAGGTAAAAACACTTCATTTTGGACAACTTTATTCTTGCTTTCAGCAATGAATAGTAGTGGTAGAGGAAGTTGGGGAGGTTTTTCGGGAGGTAGTGGTGGCGGAGGCGGAGGCTTCGGCGGTTTTGGTGGTGGAAGCTTCGGTGGCGGAGGTGCCGGCGGAAGTTGGTAGGTTTTTTTAATATAAAATTTCGTCATAATGTCTAAAAAAAAGCAAATAATTGTGTTAGGTTTTTTTTTCTCAATTATAAGCTTACAATCGAATGCTCAGGTATCTATTGCAAGTGGTATTGGAATGACACCCATGCAATTGGTGCAAAACTTCTTAGTGGGAACAGGTGTAACAGTTAGCAATGTAACGTTTAATGGTTCTGCAAATACAATTACAGTTTCTAACCAAATTGGCTCTTTTTCAACTGGAGTTACACCTACAAACTTAGGTTTTGGAACAGGATTAATTATGGCTACCGGTGGTGTTAATGTAGCAATTAACGGACAAAGAGAGGTGCCAATTACAGGTGCGCAAATTATAAATGATGTTCAATTACAGGCTTTAAAACCAGGAAAATCATTGCATGATGTAGCACGTTTAGAATTTGATTTTATACCAAGTTCTGATACTATCAAATTTAGATACGTTTTTGGTTCAAATGAGTATCCATCAGCTGTTTGCAAAGATTTTGATGATGTGTTTGGGTTTTTTATTTCTGGAGCGAATCCAGCTGGAGGAAATTATGTAAATAAAAATATTGCACTAATTCCTGGCACTAATTCCCCAGTAAGTGTAAATACTGTTAATGGTGGTGTTTCAGCACCCAATCCCAATACACCTTGTGTTTTGACTAATACTCAATACTTTCATACATTTATTCAAAATATAACTTTTCATGGAGGAACTGTTCTTTTAACCGCTTGGGCAAAAGTAGTGCCTTGTTCTACTTATCATATTAAATTAGCTATTTGTGATATTTTCAATACAATTTTTGATTCTGGCGTTTTTTTAGAAGCCAATAGCTTTACAAGTCCGCAAGTAATGGTAAGTAAAACGTTTACATTTCCTACAGCTTCGGATACCGCAATTATAAGAGGTTGCAACAATGCTGTTGTCAAGCTCAAGCTACCCAATAGAGTAAATTATAATTACCCAATTCCTATCATTAAACAAGGAACAGCCATAAATGGCGTAGATTATCAAAATATTCCTGATACGGTTTATATTCCTGCAAATACCGATTCTATTTTTCTTAACATTATACCATTCAACAACGCAAGTTTTACTACTTCAAAAATTATTAAATTGCTTTTTAAAACATCAGCTTGCAGGTACGACACATTAACGCTTACTATTTTGCCAAACTTACCATTAAATGCAACTGCTTTAGGTGATACTTCAATTTGTGGAATGAGCAATGTTCATATTTCGGTAAGTGGAAGCGGTGGTGTTTTGCCTTATCTTTTTACATGGAACAATGGGGATACCAATACCCATAGAACGGTTAGTCCATCAATTACAACATTATACAAAGTTACGCTTACAGATAAATGTAATCAAACTGCCAAAGATTCAGTTTTGGTTTCGGTTTATCCAAGTTTTGCGATAACAGCTTCCGCAAATCCAAGCATTATATGTTTGGGCGAATCAATTCAGCTAAATGTAACGGGAGCTCAAAATTATCTTTGGAAATCAAATATTACCGACCCTTCGTTATTACAACAAAACACACTGTCCAATCCAATTGTTAAACCATTAGGAATAACTATTTATAGTGTAACAGGCTATGATACACATGGCTGTAAAGCAAGAGATTCGGTACAAGTGGTAGTTTATCCGTTGCTAAATGCTGCTATTATTGCAAATCCTAATCCAGTTTCAGTATTTGACCCAACGGTTCATTTTATAGATGGATCATCGGGAAGTAATTCGTGGTTGTGGAATACTGGCGATGATTTTACAACAAATGTCCGTGATTTCTATCACACATTTAGCAATTTAGCTGCTCAAAATTATCATGTAACACTCATCGTAAGCAATGAAAGTGGATGTGTTGATTCTGCAAGCATAGAAGTAGTTGTTTATCCAGAAATAAAAATTTTTATTCCTAATGCTTTTACGCCCGATGTGCCCAATTTAAATAATTTTTTCAAAGCGTATGGCGAAGGTATTGTTGAATTTGAAATGCTAATCTACAACAGATGGGGGCAGTTAATTTTTACTTCTCGCAACATCGAAATTGGCTGGAATGGAAAATATTTAAACAAAGATGTTGATGCTGGTACGTATGTTTATATCGTTAATTATAAAGATTTTATGAAAAAAGAATATCGAAAAACGGGCATGCTAAATTTAATTAGGTAGTATATTCCTAATAAAACTAAACCTTTTAACTCTAATACAAGTGTTTTTGGGCAATACAAACAAATATGTTGCATTTATTACTTGAATCTACCAGAATTAGAAATAAGATTATTGTAATATTCTTTTTAACAATAGTATTATCCACTGCTTGTACAGAAAAACAAAGCAAAAAACCTTCTTCCGGAGGTAAAACCTGCGAAATTTTAGTGATTGCTGATAAATCTTTGATTGATGGAAGTGTAGGCGATACCTTAAAGGCTTTTTTTATGCAAAATCAATCTGGTTTAAATCAAGCCGAGCCATTATTTACTATTTCTTTTGTTACGCCTTCAGCTTTTGAAGATGTTAAGATGTTTCAGACATATCGTAATATTATAATAATTAATATAATCTCTGCCATAATTCGATATTTTCATAATTGGTATTTCTTTATCAATTTTCATCAATGCATAATAACCTTTCATACTATTAGATTCTG
>CAYTJB010000031.1:15916-17947 GCA_964437995.1 uncultured Bacteroides sp.
TAATATTAACAATAGCGGTAAAGAAAAATTAAAAATATTAAAAGATTATAAAGCCAAACCACAAATTGAATTTATCTTAAATGCTCCCAATAAAGACGCTTTTTTGCTTTTATTTAACGAGAAAAAAGAAATAATAAAGGCTACTTTTGATGAAACAGAAAAAACTCGTATCAATCAAGCATTTAAAGCGATAGAAGAAAAAAGTACAGGAACAGAAGTGCGTAAAATTTTTAATTTTTCAATGGTTTTTCCCAATGAATTTAAAATTGCTAAGAAAACCAAAAATTTTGCTTGGATACGCCAAGAGTCAAAAGAATACAGCCAAGGTATTATGATATATACGTATCCATACTCAGATAAAAAGCAATTGAATTCTCAATATATAATAGCCTTACGTAATTCATTAACAAAGCAGTACATACCAGGACCAACAGATGGTTCTTATATGACTACCGAAAAAGAATTTGCTCCTGTATCAAAAGAAATAAACTTTAGCGGTTTATATGCTGTAGAAATTAGAGGATTATGGAAATTAATAGGCGATTTTATGGGTGGACCTTTTATTAATTACACTTTTGTAGATGAGAAAAACAATCGTATCATTATGCTTGATGGTTATTTGTATTCGCCAAAAAAACCTAAAAGGGATTTATTGAAACAAATTGAAGCGATTATATACACGTATAAACCTTTGTAATTCAATATTGAAAATTTACACGTTCATTTCTAACTTTCAAATATCTATAGCTTCTCCTTTGAAGAGGTTTTGAGAGGCTCCAATATCCTTAATGCTTTACTAATGCTATCTACATTATCGAAAACGATAGAAAGTTTTCCTTTGTTTTCTTTTATCCGCACCAAACGTGGATTGAGTTGCAAGTATTGTAGTAAGTTTGTAAACTCAGCCGATTGAAAGTAAGGTGAATCCTGATTGGCAATAAAATAAGCAATCAATTTTTGTTGTTTCAAAATCATTTTCTCAAAACCGATGTGTTTGGCTATTCGTCTCAATTTTATGGTGTTTACAAGTTCTTCGGTTGGTTCGGGAATTGCACCAAAACGGTCAATCAATCTGGTTTTAAAAGCAGCTAATTCTTCATCTGTTTCCAAACTGTCTAATTCTTTGTAAAGGCTCAATCTTTCGGTAATATTTTGAATGTATTCATCAGGAATCATCAATTCTAAATCGGTTTCTATGGTACATTCTTTTACAAACTCAATTTCTTGGTCTTCCTTGTGGTAAAGTTCTCTGAAATCGTTTTCTTTCAATTCGGTAATGGCTTCGTCCAAAATTTTATGATACATATCAAAACCTATTTCAGAAATAAAACCACTTTGTTCGCCACCCAAGATATCGCCTGCTCCACGAATATCCAAATCGCGCATGGCAATATTAAAGCCACTTCCAATTTCAGAAAACTCTTCAATGGCTTTTAACCTCTTGCGAGCCTCATCAGTAAGTACTGTAAGTGGCGGTGCTATAAGATAACAGAACGATTTTTTGTTGGAACGCCCCACACGACCTCGCAATTGATGCAAATCGCTCAAGCCGTAAGTGTGTGCTTCATTAATGATAATGGTGTTGGCATTGGGAATATCCAAACCATTTTCGATGATAGTAGTTGCCAGCAATACATCATATTCCCCATCAATAAAGTCGAGCATAATTTTTTCCAATTTATGTCCGTCCATTTGCCCGTGACCAATGGCTACTTTTATATCGGGCAGTAAACGCTGCAACATTCCGGCAACTTCCAGTATGCTTTGCACACGATTGTGCACAAAAAACACTTGTCCTCCTCTCGAAACTTCCTGCAATACGGCATCACGTATCAGTTCTTCGTTAAACGCATGCAATTCGGTATGTACAGGATAGCGATTAGGCGGAGGTGTATTGATAATAGATAAATCTCTGGCTCCCATCAGCGAAAACTGCAACGTACGCGGAATAGGTGTTGCTGTTAATGTTAGTGTATCTACATCTACTTTAAGTTGCTTAAGTTTTTCTTTTACAGCAACGCCAAACTTTTG
>CAYTJB010000031.1:17957-18862 GCA_964437995.1 uncultured Bacteroides sp.
AAGCCAAGGTCTTTAAAAACTATATCTTTGCTCACCAAACGGTGTGTTCCGATGAGAATATCTATTTTACCGGCTTTGAGGTCTTTTAAAATTTGTGTTTTTTGAGCAGTAGTTTTAAAACGATTGATATACTCAATGTTACAAGGAAAATTGCCGAGTCTTTCTTTAAAAGTTTTAGAATGTTGCAAGGCAAGAATAGTGGTAGGAACTAATACAGCTACTTGTTTGCTATCGCTTACCGCTTTAAAAGCAGCACGAATGGCTATTTCGGTTTTGCCAAAGCCTACATCGCCGCATACCAAGCGATCCATAGGAAAGTCGGCTTCCATGTCTTTTTTTACATCATTGGTAGATTTCAACTGGTCGGGTGTGTCTTCGTAGATAAATGAAGCTTCCAATTCATTTTGTAAATAAGTGTCGGCGTTAAACGCAAAACATTTGGCAGCCTTACGTTCGGCATAGAGCTTAATTAAATCTTTGGCAATGTCCTTTACCTTTTGTTTGGCTTTGTTTTTTAAATTTTGCCAAGCAGGCGAACCCAATCTGCTCAAGGTTGGCAAACTTCCATCTTTGCCCGAATACTTTGAAATACGGTGCAAAGAGTGTATGCTCACGTATAAAATATCGTCTTCTTTATATATCAAGCGAATGGCTTCCTGCTCTTTGCCGTTGTTGTTAATTTTTTCCAAACCACCATATCGCCCGATACCATGATCGGTATGTGTTACAAAATCGCCGGGCTTAAGGTCATAGATTTCCTTGAGGGTAATAGCTTCCTTATTTTGCGAAAACTCGTTGAGCTTGTATTTATGATACCTTTCAAAAATCTGATGGTCGGTATAACAACATAATTTGAGGTCTTTATCAATAAAACCATCGGTAAGCGAGCAAGTAAGATGTGTATA
>CAYTJB010000032.1:0-331 GCA_964437995.1 uncultured Bacteroides sp.
AATTAAAAATCAATCCGCAATGACTGTATTTGGAATGTGTTGCAAGTTGAATTGCCTTGCTTTGTGCAGAAAGAGATGTTTGGAAAATTATATCACCATTTTTAATTTTATTACTGTCAGAAAGCATTTTTACTTGCTTACTTGCGTTTTCAAGTTTGTGTCGTGGGTCGTAATATTTTCTTTTAGCATATAGTCCACTGATAATGAATAGTCCAAAAAGAATGATTATAAAAAATAGTTTTGTTTTGCTCATTTTTTTTTATATTTGCTAACTCTTTTATATATGTGATAAAACTACATAAATCCACCCAAATTTAGCTGGCTTTGTATG
>CAYTJB010000032.1:367-4475 GCA_964437995.1 uncultured Bacteroides sp.
TTCAATAAAGTTTCTTCCCTTTAGCCGCTAATCAGCAAAAGCTGATAAGCGGGCTTCCGCTTAACGATTTTTTTATCGTTTAGCGGATATATTAAAAACATGAATAATCATTTATTACCTCTTTATTATAAGTTGTATAGCCCTAACAAATGCAAATACTTTTTTATTCAACAAATGTACTTATTTATTTAAAAACATTCAATAAAGTTTCCGTTCCTTTTACCCGCTAATCAGCAAAAGCTGATAAGCGGGCTTCTGCTTAACGATTATTTTTTATCGTTTGCGGATATATAAAAAATAATTTTCTGAAAAAAACTTGAGTTTTCTAAAAAATTATTACTTTTGCCGTGTGGAAAGATTTGATTGATTGCAACCACCGGAAAAAATGCTAAAATAATATTTTCTCTCGCCTTCAATCATAAAATTCCATTTATCAATTAGTTACAAATTTTAATTTATTAAAAAATGGGATATTTATTTACATCTGAATCAGTTTCGGAAGGTCATCCAGACAAAGTTGCTGATCAAATTTCAGACGCATTATTAGACGAATTCTTACGTTTTGACCCCGAGTCGAAAGTAGCATGCGAAACATTGGTTACTACAGGTTTAACGGTATGTAGCGGCGAAGTAAAAACCAACGGATATGTTGATGTTCAGCGTGTTGCTCGCGAAGCAATTCGCAAAATTGGCTATACCAAAGCCGAATATCGTTTTGATGCCGATTCATGTGGCGTTATTTCAACCATACACGAACAATCGAGTGATATTAATCAAGGTGTTGAACGCAAAAAAGAAGAAGACCAAGGTGCCGGCGATCAAGGTATGATGTTTGGTTATGCTTGCAAAGAAATGGATAACTATATGCCAATGCCTATCGAATTGGCTCATGTATTGTTGCAAGAATTAGCTGAAATTCGTCGCGAAGGTAAAAAAATGAAATACCTTCGTCCTGATGCTAAATCGCAAGTTACCATTGCATACAACGATAATGGTAAAGCTGAAAGTATTGACACCATTGTTATTTCAACTCAACATGATGATTTTGATACCGAAAAAAAGATGTTGGAAACGATTAAAAAAGACGTTATTGAAATTCTAATTCCAAGAGTTGCCAACATTAAAACTTTATCAGCCAACGTTAAAAAGATGTTGAAAGGTAAATTTAAACTTCATATAAATCCTACTGGTAAGTTTGTAATTGGTGGTCCTCATGGCGACACAGGGCTTACTGGACGTAAAATAATTGTTGATACTTATGGTGGCAAAGGTGCACATGGTGGTGGCGCTTTCTCCGGAAAAGATTCTTCAAAAGTGGATCGTTCAGCAGCTTATGCTACCCGTCATATTGCTAAAAACCTTGTAGCTGCTGGTGTAGCTGACGAAGTGTTGGTGCAAGTTGCTTATGCTATTGGCGTTGCTCAACCTGTAGGTTTGTACGTTAATACTTACGGAACTTCTAAGGTAAAAGATAAAAAAGGTAAAAAACTTAGTGATGGCGAAATTGCTGAAAAAATAAATGCAATTTTCGATATGCGTCCTTATGCTATTGTTAAAAGATTTGGGTTGAAAAATCCAATTTTCCATGCTACAGCAAGTTACGGACATTTTGGCAGAGATTATGCAAAAAAAGAAGTAGAAGTTTTTTATAAAAATAAAGATACCAAAACTAAAAAAATTGGTAATAAAGAACATTACTTTAAAGAAGTAGAATTTTTTGCTTGGGAAAATTTAGACTATGTAAAACCAATTCAAAAAGCATTTGGTTTATAATCAAGGTATTAACAGATAAAAAAACCCGATAGGATTTATCGGGTTTTTTTTATTTTCAATCTCTTAATTATGTTATATTAAACACTGTTACTGTGGGCAAGTTAAGTTCCAAACCCATGCAGTACCACCACCCAAACAACCACTTACAACCACTGTTACAATTCTTCCATTGGCAGGATTGTAATTAAATGTTATTGTACCAGATGCACCAATAAAACCTGGTAATGGCGTGCTACAATTACAAAGAGGAGGAATAGTAGTGCCAGGATTTGTGCCAGTACCACCTAACCATGTAGTTCCTTGGAATAAATCCACTCTATCGGGAACAGTATAAGTATCATAATATAGAGACGCTGTACCCGCAGTATTCCCTAGGTCGACTTGTGTAAAAGTTAAACCTTCAGAACCAGAATTACTTGCATTTGTACATCCTAAAGCATTCTTAATTACAATAATAGTAGTTACATAAGAACTAACAAGACCATTGTTGTCAACAACACTAAATATAATACTAAAAGTACCATTTTTAATATGACCTGGAATATTAATAGGTATTGCAAACACTCCTGTAAGCTTAGATGTATTGGTAATATTAAAATATCCATTAGTAGCTCCTACTACTTGAAGATAGATATGTTTCCAATTAGTAGCTGCGGTGTAATCAAATGGTAATAATAATTGATAACCAGCACTGGTAGAAGATGAAGGTTGGAAATTACTAATTGTAGGAGCTGCAGGATCAGTAGAAGCAACAGGTAAAGCACCTGCGGTTAAAACGCCGTTTGTGATTGTAATTGCATTTTGTAATGCATTAGCATCGGTAGTTGGAACACTATCTTTAACTGGGGCAGCAGGGCCACCGCCAGTTGTGGTGTCTTTTTTGCAACTATTAGAGAAAATTGCCAAACAAATAAGCAATATAAAACCAAAACTTAATATAAATTTGTCTAAATGTTTCATTTTTTTTTGAATTAAATTATAAAATACTAAATGTTTAAAAATTTCACTTTCAAAAGTCAAAGTGAGAAACACTGATTTGAGTTTTTAATTTTAAAAATCCAAAACTATTTTTTTTACAATTATGGTGGTTTTTTATTTTTCATATCTATGAGAATTTTAGCCTTAATTCATTAAACTTATTATTAAATTGTACATTAAACAATATAAATTAGGTTCTAAAAACAATTAAACAGAATAAAACCTATTAAATATTTTAAATAAATATGGAGTAAAAATACAAATTATTTTAAGTGAAATAACATAAAAATTAAATTTAACATAAAAATTTTATTTATATATTTATTTTTCAGGATATTAAAGAAAAATGATTTCTATTTTTGTGGCAATAAAAAAACCTCGAAAGTACATTTCGAGGTTTTTATTATTAATGAGATAAGATAAATTTTATTTTAACTCAAATTGCGATTGTCCAATTTCGTAGCCATCTACAAAAAGAGATACATTATATTTTCCAGCCATAGCAGGAATTTTATCGTCTTTTTTAGTCCATGATAAGCAAATTTCTTGTGCTTTGTTATCGTAGTTGATTTCCTTTTTCATAGAGTATTGTATTTTTTGACCTTGATACTCAAATGTATAAACATCTTCTTTCCCTTCGCAAATAATAACATTATCAGGTCGGGCAATTCGAACATACACGGTTTTTAAACCAGAACTTGCAATTTTGTTTTCGCTCAAAGTAAAACAAATGTTTACACGTTCAATACGTTTGGCTTTATCCGATTCAACTTCTTTGGTGCCTTTTGATTTCAATTTTACAGTTGAAGATTTGATATTATAAGCCTTTAGTTTTGAAGCTAAGCTAACTTTTTCATTTAAGGCTTCTTTGTCTTTTGACAATTCAGTGTTTATCTGTCTTTCGTTGTTAATATCTTTCTTTATTTTTACATTTTCATCTGTTAAAGCCTGATTTACTTTATACAATGAATCTAATTGCGAAACATATCCTTGTGCAATGTTTCTCAATAATTCTAATTTCTTTTTTGTGCGGTTATAATCACCTTGCGTTGCAATTAATTTTTGGATTTCTCCAGCATTAGCAAGAATAATACTGTCTTTTTCGGCAAGTTGTCCCGAAAGTTCGCCATACTCAGTTTTAATTTTGTTATGTTCGTTGAGCAGCGAATCCAATTCTGCTTGCAATTCAGTATTATGAGCTACTGTAGCACTTTTTTCTAAGTATATTGTGTGCATTTTGCTTTTTTCAACAATAAGCCATACTATTAGTAAAGCAATTACAAACAAAAGAATTGCTATTATTCTTTTGTACTTTTTTTCTTGATTGTTATTTTCTGACATTTTTTATCTTTTTTAT
>CAYTJB010000032.1:4485-10257 GCA_964437995.1 uncultured Bacteroides sp.
AGTAAAATTAAAGAATTATTATTAAATTTACTGCAAAATTAATTTATAAAACTGGTATAAAAAAATTAATTATTTTATTTACAATGACAGTTTTCAAAGATTTCTTTTCATTGATTTATCCTAACAATTGCTTGGCATGTGGAAATAATTTGTTTAAAAACGAACATGTTATATGCACGTCATGCTTGTTCCATTTGCCAAAAACCAATTATCATCTTGAAACGGATAATCCAATTAGTCAAACTTTTTGGGGAAGAACTCATATTAATACAGCTGCTGCTTACTATTTTTTTACCAAAGCAGGAAAAGTACAGCATTTGGTACATCAACTAAAATATAAAGGAAAAAAAGAAGTAGGCGTTTATATTGGCGAATTGTATGGAAAAGAGCTTATTAACACACCAAATTTTGGAAAAACAGATGTAATAATACCTGTACCTTTACATCCTAAAAAAGAAAAAAAACGTGGATTTAATCAAAGCGAAGTTTTTGCAATAGGCTTATCATCAGGCATGAATGTTCCAGTTGATACCAAAACACTTATCAGAACCTTTGCTTCGGAAACACAAACCAAGAAAACTCGTTTTAAAAGATGGGAAAATGTGAAAGAAATTTTTAGCTTGCAAGATGCAGAAAAACTTAAAAACAAAAATATCCTTTTGGTTGACGATGTAATAACAACAGGAGCAACCATTGAGGCATGTGCTAATCTTTTAAATACCATTGAAGGTGTAACTATAAATATTGCAAGCATTGCAGTAGCATCGCATTAATAACCTATTATTTAACTTTACAAACTGTTTTTATAAATAATTTCATTGAAATGTAATAGCTGTCAATTAATGTATTACCTTTGCAGCAGTTTTAAAAACAGGTTTTAGTATAGCAGTGAAAATGCTTTTTTATTTTACGATTTATTCAATCCTTTAATTCGCTACGCTATTCCCCTATTATTTATCTTTTAATTATAATTCATTTTATGAACATTTATGTAGCGAATCTTAGCTATAAGATTCAAGACGAGGATTTAAAAGAAATCTTCGAAGAGTACGGAGCAGTTAATTCAGCCAAAGTTATTACAGACCATACAACTGGTAAATCAAGAGGATTTGCTTTTGTTGAAATGGCAAACGATGCTGAAGGTCAAGAAGCTATTGATCAGTTGAACAATGCTGAACTTGATGGCAAAAACTTAACCGTTAACAAAGCAAAACCTAAAGAAGCAAATGGAAACCGCGGTGGCGGTGGTGGCTTCAACCGTGGTGGTGGCGGTGGTTACAACCGTGGTGGTGGTAATGATAGAGGTGGAGATCGTCAAAGATCTAACAACAGATACTAAAAAAACGCAGGATTTATTCCTGCTTTTTTTTGCCTTTTATTTTTTAAAACGCTTTTGGTTACATTAATTTTAATAGCTTTGTATAATTGTAAAATACAAATATTAAAATTAAAAAACGTATGAAAAAGCATTGTATATTATTGTTTTTGTGTTGTTTATTATTTAGTCAAAATAATTTTGCACAACAAAATATTGTTTCTATTCCATTAGAAAAAGCAATAAAAGAGAAAAATAACGGGAATCAATATTTTAAAATCAATATTTTGATGAAAAATCAAGCAAATATTGATTCATTAAATTATGTTCTCAACAAAAATAAAGTTTCAGCCAAGTATCGCCCTGAAATAGTGCGAAACTTCTTAAACCAAAAGGCAAATCAAACACAAGCAAATATAATTCAATACATTAAAGATTTTGATGCAGATGCTTTTATTACGTTGCATTCATTTTGGATTATCAATATGATAGTGGTAGAAGCAAAACCCGAATTAATTCAAATGCTTGCTCAACGAACAGATATTGAATTTATTGACCTTGATAACAGCAGAATTACCAACCCTTTGGAACCAATCATAAAATCTGCATCAACAAAAGCACTTAATGGGAAAGAACAAGGCTTGGTTGCTATTAATGCCCCTGCTTTGTGGGCAATGGGATATACAGGAAGAGGTAGGATTGCCGGTAGTGTTGATACTGGCGTATGGCCCAATCATCCTGCTATTAAAAACAACTTTTTAGGCAATTACCTTCCTTTGTCGCAAACATGGTATGGCTATCATTCTGATATTCCTGTTGATAAAACAGGGAGCCATGGCACGCATACTATTGGTACAGAAATGGGATTAGATAGAAGCACCAACGACACAATTGGCGTAGCTTACAATGCTTTTTTTATTGCTACCGATCCTGTAGCTACGAGTATGGCTACCGTAAAACCTCTTTCCGATTTTTTATATGGCTTTCAATGGCTATTAAATCCTGATGGAGACACCGCTACAACCGATGATGTTCCTGATGTATTGAATAATTCGTGGGGCTATAGCGCCCCAACAGATACTTTGCTTTGCAATAGCTTTATAACTCAAATGTTTAATGCTATTGAAGCAGCAGGCATTGCTTGTGTTTTTTCGGCAGGAAATGAAGGACCTAATGCACAAACTATTCCTTATCCTCAACATGTTGTTTCTAATGAAGTAAATCCTTTTACGGTAGGTAGTATTAATGGAAATACACCAACATATCCTATTAGTAGTTTTTCGAGTAGAGGACCAACTATATGTGATGTTACAGGAAGTTTGAAAATTAAACCCGAAGTAGTTGCACCTGGCGAAGATGTTAGGTCTTGCATTGACCAAAATGCTTATGCAACCTATTCAGGAACTTCAATGGCTGGACCTCACGTAACAGGAGCTGTACTTTTGCTAAAAGAAGCATTCCCTAATGTGAGCGGACACGACATTTTAAATGCACTTTATATGACAGCTCACGATTTGGGCACAACAGGCGAAGACAATACTTACGGAAGAGGCATTATAGATGTTTTGGCTGCTTTTAATTATCTTTCAATTGGTCATACTCCAACACCGCCACTTGCTCAAACTTATGATATTGCTATAAAAGAAGTGGTAAATCCTAACCTTAGTTGTTATTGCACAAACACATTTTTGCCTAAAATTATTATTCATAATTTAGGCGACAGCAGTTTACACAGTGCAAAAATATATTACAAATTAAACAACGAACCTCAACAACAGTTTCAATGGACTGGCAATTTGCTTAAATATCAAACAGATACAGTAACCCTACCTTCTATAACTGCATTATCAGCAGGAGAATATGAATTTTATGCAAAAATTGCAAACGATTCTACGAATATTGAGTATAATAAATTTAACAATAGTAGAATTTACAGATTTAACATTCGCGAAGAAAAAACACTTCCTTTTGTTGAGGGATTTGAAGCTAAGACTATCAAACAAGCAGGATGGATTATCAACAATCCAGATATGAAAATAACATGGGATACCATTAGCACAGGAGGTATTGCAGGTAGCAATCATTCAGTGTTTATTGATTTAAGTAACTATTATCCAAATGCTTCCCAAAAGGATGGAATTATAAGCCCAGTATTTGTAATTCCCGATTCATTAACTGTTACATTAAAATTTCAATTGGCTTATTTTTATACAAATTCTAACGATTCGCTTTCAATTTTTGCCTCTGATAACTGTGGCAACACATTTCCATATCTACTTTACAAAAAAGGTGGCGATGCACTTGTTTCAACCTACACGCCTTCGGCACTTATACCAACTTTGCCTTCCGATTGGCGACAAGAAACTATTGATATAAGCCAAATTAAAAACAAAAAAGTAATCCTTAAATTTGAATCAACCAATAATGTTGGAAGTAATATTTTTATTGATAATGTGTATATTTATGCTGGAAGCAATGTTTACATTCCTACTATTGAGGCAAATACAAAAATTAAAGTGTATCCCAATCCTTTTAATAGTATTGTAAATATAGAATTTAAAGATATTAACGCAAACAATACTGAAATAGGTGTTTACGATATGCTGGGTAAAGAAATTAAGCATGTTTCTATTGCAAATCAAAAAGAAGGAAACATTAGTATTGATTTGCAAAATATTTTATCGGGTGTATATTTCGTGAAATTCAGCAACCAATCAACCAATAAATTCTTTAAGATTATTAAAAAATAAAAAAATATTTATCAGACATAAGCAGCAAGTGTTAGCAATAGCTTCACTTAAAGTGAAGCTATTGCTATTAACTTGTAGCATTTTAAATACATTTGGTATAAAAATTGATAATCATTTATTTTATACTTTTCACAAATTAATCATAACAAAATATGAAAATCAAACTTTTTTGTATTGCTCTAATCATTGGATTATCAGCAATATCAACTCAAAACTCTTTTGGGCAAGCCAAAATAACCGAAAAAGAAGACTTTAAAGCCGAATGGGAAAAAATAGATGGCTTTATAAAAATAGGTTTGCCAAAATCGGCACTTGAAATTGTGAACGTTGTGTATAAAAAAACAAAAGAAAGTAATAATTCTTCGCAATTCATTAAAGCTTTGTTGTTTAAAATAAAATTACAATCCGATTTTGAAGAAAATGCCATTACAAACAGTATCAAGGAAGTTGAAAGCGAACTAAAAAATGCCAAATTTCCTATTAAACCTATTTTACATTCTGCTTTGGCTGAATTGTATTGGAAATATTATCAATCTAATCGTTACACTATCTTAGAACGTTCTCAAACCATTAATTTCAAACAAAAAGATATTCAAACTTGGGACGCAAGAAAGATAACTGCATCTGTTATTGCGAATTATCGGGCATCATTGCAAAATGCTCAAGAATTAAAAAATATTGAAATCAAACAATTTGATGCCATCCTCGAAAAAGGCAATGAAAAAGGCAAATTCCGACCTACATTGTACGACTTTTTAGCACATCGTGCCATCGATTTTTTTATGGACGAAGAATCGGAATTAACATTGGCAAATGATGCTTTTGAACTCACGAATAAAATGTATTTTGCTGATAGCAAATCGTTTGTAAATCTTAAATTTTCAACTACCGATAGTTTGTCGTTTAAATATTATGCCATAAAATTAATTCAAGATTTAACATATTTCCATTTAAACGACAAAACACCTGATGCACTGATAGATGTAGAATTAAAAAGACTTGAATTTGTGCATGATAAAACAATTATGCAACACAAAGACAGTTTGTATTTGCAAGCATTGTTACAGCTTGAAAAGAAATATATTGATAATCCAATGTCAACAGAAATAAGCTATTTAATTGCAAATCAATATAAAACAAAAGGTGAAAAATACAATCCACTTATTTCGCAAAACTATAAATGGGATATTAAAACTGCATTTTCGTACTGCGAAGCTGCTATACAAAGATTTCCTAACAGTAATGGTGCTGCAAAATGCAAGATACTAAAAGAAGATATTACAACCCCTTCTTTATCATTAACTTCCGACAGAGTTGTTTTGCCAAACAAAGCTTTCTTGGGACTTATTGAATATAAAAATATAAAAGAGGTTTATTTTAAAATTGTAAAATTTGACCCCGAACAAGATAAAAATATTAGAAACAAAATGAATTCTCACGAATTAGTTGATGAATATAATAAAGTACCAATATCAACATCTTGGGGTATTTCAGTTGCGAATGATGGCGATTTTCAAGAACATAAAACAGAATTTAAAATACCATCGTTAGCTAATGGATATTATATTTTATTGGCATCTACCGATAAAAATTTTAGTTGTAAAAAATAAATATATTTTCTCAAAATTTTTTTAAAATTTATCAAAATGAAAAATTAGAATTAATTTTTGGGGATTGGGGATTGGGGATTGGGGATTGGGGATTGGG
>CAYTJB010000032.1:10267-18630 GCA_964437995.1 uncultured Bacteroides sp.
TTTGACCCTGAACAAGAGAAAAATTTAAAGAATGAAATGAATGTTAATCAGTTAGTTGATGAATATAATAAAGCAGCAATTTCAACATCTTGGAATATTTCTGTTGTAAATGATGGTGATTTTCAAGAACATAAAACAGAATGTAAAATGCCATCATTAAATAAAGGATATTACGTTTTATTAGCTTCTACCGATAAAAACTTCAGTTGTAAAAATGAAGTTGTAGCATTCAGAAGCTTTTGGGTTTCAAATATCAGTTACATCAACAGAACCAAAGAGAATGGAAGTATTGAATATTTTGTGTTGAACAGAGAAACTGGTTTGCCATTGCAACATATCGGAGTAAACTCCTATACTCAGGATTATGATTACAAAACACGAAATTATGTTAATAAGCTTTATGCTTCTTATGTGAGCAACGAAGAAGGATTTTTTGAAATTCCAGCTTTGCCCGAAAAGTCTGATTACAAATACTTTTACCTCGAATTTAACACCAAAGGCGACCAATATATTACCGATAATTATTTTTCTCAATACCCTCATTACTCTGCAAATCAGAAAACAACAACAAGAACTTATTTCTTTACAGACAGGGCAATTTACCGACCTGGACAAACTGTATTTTTTAAAGGAATTATATTGGAAACCGAAGGCGAAAAAACAAGTATTAAGCCTAAACAGCCAACTACCGTTGCATTTTTTGATGTAAATGGACAAAAAGTGAGCGAATTAAAATTAACATCCAATGATTTTGGTTCTGTGAGTGGCTCATTTACAGCACCATCAGCAGGTTTAACAGGAAACATGAGAATTCAAAACGAATCGGGTACATCTTATTTTTCGGTGGAAGAATACAAAAGACCTAAATTTGAAGTTGTAATTAATCCTGTGAAAGGTAGTTTTAAATTAGCCGAAAATATTACAGTTACAGGAAATGCAAAAGCTTATGCTGGTAATAATATTGACAATGCCAATGTTAAATATCGCATAGTTCGCTCTGCTTCTTTTCCATTTTATGGCTGGTGGTGGCGAGATTACCCTGAGTTGCCAGAAATGGAGATTACTAATGGCACTACTAAAACCAACGAAAAAGGCGAATTTACTATTGAATTTACTGCAATTCCCGATTTAAGTATTGATAAATCGTTGTTCCCGATATTTAATTACACCGTTTATGCTGATGTTAGCGATATTAATGGCGAAACGCACAGCACAGAACAAAGTATTTCTGTAGGTTACAACGCTTTATTAATAAATGTTGATATGTCTTCCAAACTGAATAAATTAGAAAAAAATCTATTTAAAATTACAACTACAAATTTGAATGGAGAACCAGAACCAGCAGAAGGACAAATAATTATATACAAATTAAAACAACCTGACAGATGTTTTAGAAAAAGAAATTGGGCAAAACCCGATATTTTCTCCATTACTAAAACAGAATTTGAAAAAGATTTTCCGTTAGATGCGTATAACGATGAAAATGAAATAAATAAATGGGAAAAAGAAAAAGTAGTTTTAAACTATAATTTCAAAACACCATTGGATTCAATGCTATTAATTAACGATTTAAATGCTTGGGAACAAGGCAACTATTTCTTAGAAATATTATCAAAAGATAAATTTGGTACTGATGTAAGTAATCAAAAATATTTTACAGTTTTTTCGCCCAAAGAAACCAAAATGCCCGATAATAGCATAGCTTGGCTAACAATGCTTAAAGACAAGGCAGAACCTAATGAAAAAGCTTCATTCTTAATTGGTACAAAAGAAAAAGACGTAAGCATATTGTATGAAATCGAAGTTAAAAATCAAATTATTAGCAAACAATGGCTACAACTTTCTAATGAACAAAAATTGATTGAAATACCTATTGATGAATCACACAGAGGGAATATTTCAATACATCTTACTTTCATTAAAAATAATCGTTCATATAGTTTTAATGAATCTATTATCATTCCTTACACCAATAAAAAATTGGATATTTCTTTTGAAACATTTAGAAATAAACTATTGCCCGGACAAAAAGAAGAATGGAAAATCAATATTAAAGGCAGCAAAGGCGAAAAATTAGCTGCTGAAATGCTTGCTTCAATGTACGATGCTTCGTTAGATGCTTTTAAACCTCACAATTGGAGTTTTAATATCTTAAATAACTTTTATTCACGTTTAAGTTGGTCTGATTATACAGCATTTACTATTAATAATTCTACATTTTGCAGAGATTACAACAGCAAATTGGTATATCCACAAGAAAGAACTTACGACCAATTAAATTGGTTTGGGCTTAATTATTATTATGGAGGTGGAAGATATAGATATAATAAATCTTATTATGGTGGGGGAGAAGGTGATAAAGTTTATGATATGGCAGAAGCTGCTGCTCCAATGAAAAGCACTACACGAAGTGGAGAATTAATGTTGAAAAAAGATGGAGATAATGGTAAAAATCTTGAAGCAAAAAATGCAGTAGGTGCTTTATTTTCAATTTCAACAGGTGGCGATAAAGACCAAACGGTAACCAAAGAGAAAGATAAATTAGCAGCTGGTTTTGCTGATGTAAAACTCCGTTCCAATTTCAACGAAACAGCATTCTTTTATCCTCAATTGCAAACCAATGATAGCGGCGAAGTGGTTATTTCTTTTGTAGTACCTGAATCGCTTACCAAATGGAAAATGCAAGGCTTGGCTTATACCAAAGATTTAAAAATCGGAAAAATTGAAAAAGAGTTAGTTACACAAAAAGATATTATGCTCGTACCTAATGCTCCACGTTTTTTCCGCGAAGGCGATAATATGAGTTTTAATGTAAAAATTTCTAATATTTCGGCAAATGATTTAGATGGAAATGTTCGTTTGCAATTCTTTAATGCTATTAGCATGCAACCAATTGATGGAATGCTTAAAGAAAATATGGATAAATCATTTACCATCAAAGCAGGACAAAGCCAATCGCATAGTTGGAATATTTTTATCCCCGAAGGATTAGGAGCTGTAACTTATAAAGTTGTGGCAAAAGCAGGAAACTTTAGCGATGGCGAAGAAATGGCTATTCCTGTTTTGACAAATCGCATGTTGGTAACCGAAACCATGCCTTTACCTATTAATGGCAAACAAACCAAGAATTTTACATTTGAAAAATTATTAAATTCAAAATCATCCCCAACTTTAAAAAACCACAAACTTACACTTGAGTTTACTTCCAATCCTGCTTGGTATGCTGTGCAAGCATTGCCTTATATTATGGAATATCCTTACGAATGTTCCGAACAAATTTTTAGCAGGTTCTATGCCAATAGTTTGGCAAGTTTTATTGCAAATTCAAGTCCTAAAATTAAAGCTGTTTTTGAAAGTTGGAAGAATATTTCAAAAGATGCCTTGCTTTCAAATCTTGAAAAAAATCAAGAGTTAAAATCCTTATTAATTGAAGAAACACCTTGGTTATTAAATGCTAAAAACGAAAGCGAACGCAAGAAACGCATTGGTTTATTGTTTGATATGAACAAAATGAGTTCCGAATTGGAAACTGCCAAACAAAAACTTCAAAAGAACCAATTACCAAACGGTGCATGGTCGTGGTTTGCTGGAGGTATTGATGATAGGTATATTACACAGTATATTGTAACCGGTTTCGGGCATTTGCAACACATTGGCGTAAATACATATAAAAATGATTATCAAATAAAAAACATGCTTCAAAAAGCAATTACTTACCTTGATAATCGAATGAAAGAAGATTATGAATACATAAAAAAATGGTATCCTAAAGAAATCAACAAAAATCATTTGAGTAGCTTTGAAATTCAATATTTATATGCAAGAAGTTATTTTGCCGATGGTTTTGAAATTTCCTCAAAGAACAAAGAAACGTACAATTATTTTATCGGACAATCGCAAAAATACTGGACTTCGCAAGGAAAATATTTGCAAGGCATGATAGCATTGGCATTAACAAGAAATAAAGACCTTAAAACCCCTGTTGCTATTATAAAATCATTAAAAGAAAATGCTTTGTATTCCGAAGAAATGGGCATGTATTGGAAAGAGCTTACACAAGGTTATTACTGGTATCAAGCACCCATCGAAACCATGTCATTATTGATAGAATGCTTCGATGAAGTTGCCAATGATAAGGAATCTGTAGAGAAAATGAAAATCTGGTTGCTCAAACAAAAACAAACCCAAGATTGGAAAACTACCAAAGCTACAGCAGAAGCCATTTATGCATTATTATTGAAAGGTACTGATTTATTGGTAAGCGATAAATTGGTAGAAGTTAAAGTGGGTGGTGTAGTTGTTAATCCAAAAGAAACCGACAAAGGAATTGAAGTAGGAACAGGCTATTATACAACCAATTGGACAAGAAACGAAATTACACCCGAAATGGCAAACGTTACGGTAACTAAAACCGATGATGGTGTAGCTTGGGGAGCTATGTACTGGCAATATTTTGAACAATTAGACAAAATTACACCTGCTGTAACACCTTTAAAATTGGAGAAAAAACTGTTTGTTGAGCGAAACACAGCCAATGGTGTAGTAATAGAGCCTATATCAAACAATGCTCAATTAAAAGTAGGCGATAAAATAAAAGTTCGAATTGAATTGCGTGTTGACCGTGATATGGAATACATTCATTTAAAAGACATGCGAGCCGCAGCTTTTGAGCCAGTAAACGTTTTATCTTCCTATAAATGGCAAGCAGGTTTGGGCTATTACGAAAGCACCCGCGATGCTTCTACCAATTTCTTTATTTCTTATTTGCAAAAAGGAACTTATGTTTTTGAATATTCCCTAACAGCAACGCAAGCAGGCGATTTCTCTAATGGAATTACCTCTATTCAATGTATGTATGCACCAGAATTTAGCTCACATTCTGAAGGAATTAGAGTAAAAGTTATGAAATAAAACAAAGGAGGCTGTTTCAAAAATTGAAACAGCCTCTCTTATTATAAATCATTATTATTTTTTTATAGCATATTTTTCTTCAAGTTTTTTAATATAATCTATGGCTTCTTTTGAAAATTGAGGAGTACTTTTAATTGTTTTTGCTGCTTCATTATAAGCAACAAAGAATTGAAAAGGATTTGTTGCAATAGTTTTTATGTACTCATTACCAAATTTTGAATATATAATTTTAGCCATATAATACCCTGTCGGATGACCCGAACGAGGTACTATATTATTAATTGCATTAGCTAAATCTTGAGTCAGCCCTTCATTTTTACTTATTTCAGTTAACAAATAATTGATAGAATTAATAATTGCATATTGTGCTTTTTGTTCTCTAACTATTCGTTTAGCATCATCTGAAGAAAAGAAACAACCATCAGATTCATACAAAGGTTTCTTATCAATTAAATCGGCTATTCCTTCATTCTCTATTTTATTTAGAGCCCAAATAATAGGGCTTTCCAACCCTTTTGGCTCACTAAACATAAGCATTTTATCCCTAATATTATGAAAAGCCTCATGTGCAATAAGTAACACAGCAGGTAGATAATTATCAAAGTTCTTGCTTTTAAGACATCCCATTTCCTCTTTGCTATATTTTCCCGTATTTGTAATTCCGATTATAGCAGGATTATAACCTCTTGAGTCATCAAAAACAATAAAATTTATTTTGAAAGAAGAATCAATTTTTGCATTTGGCAAAAAATTCGAAACATATTTTTCTGTTTTCTTTAACACTTCAGGAGATGACAAATAAGTTGCATAATTCAGTATATCTTTGCGATTCAGTTCTGCCTCTTTAAAACCATCAATTAAACTCGGAACAGCCCATGAATAATAATCTCCCATTTTTTTATATTTTTCAATTACATCCTGTACTTTTTTCGACTCTGATGGCTTAAAAACAACGGTAAGTATTTCTTTAAAATATTTTTTACCAAATTCTTCCTCTGACAACTCTTTGTATCCAGGACTTTCAATAAATGAATGCCACTGCTCGTCAGTTGGCATTTGGTCAGTTTTTAAAATATCTACTATTTTAAAAAACTCAATTATACCCTTTATACAGAAATTAGGATTTTCTTCTGTTGATTCTGATTCTTTAATAGCATTTAAAGTTTCTTGCTTGGTTTCTGATTTCAAGCCTGTTTGTGCTAAACAGAAAATAATAGAAATTAAAATTATTTTTTTCATAGTTTTTTAGATTATACTCATTTACAAATTGCTAAAGTAAAAAATAGATTTATTTGCTCATTATTTTCAATTTTCATACAAGTTCATTAAAAGGCAATTACTATTTTTGTTTATACAAAACGTGTTTTCCTGCATCACTTTCTGTGGCTTGAATATGAACGAACATTTGGCTATTATTAATAGAAGCTGTTACATCAAGAAGAAAACCTCTTTTGTTTTTATAAGTAAAATATAATTGATTTCCACGAAGGTTTAAATGTTCGATTTGGTAACCAGGTTCCCCTTTAGTAAATACAATTTCACCTGAAACAGCATTTTTATTTGCATGCAACTTTATTTCAAATTCAAGGTCATTTTCAGTAACTGCTGGCTTAGTTTTCCAAACGCCAGCGAAAAATTGGCTCTCTGGTAGTTCTGCTTTATCAGCATGGGTGGTCAAACGGTCAGCAAATTCTCCCAAAGTTAAACCTCCTGAAGTAAACATTTCTTTTGGGAATAGTGGTATTAGCTTTAATTCAAGGAAGCTTTTCATTGCTTCGTTGGAATAGGGCTGAAATCTATTAAAAACATCTCCTCCTTCTTTGGAATCCATGTCCAATATTTGAACAGAATTGTTGTTTGAAAAGTCAATGGCGTTTATTGAAAAGTATTTTATTTCAGAGGTAAGTCTCGTTTTATAATATACATTTCTCCTGTTAGCGTCGAAAATAATCGACCACTCCGGCTCATCATATACCGAAATATTCTTAAGCATTTCAAATCCATAGTTCACTGCGTTTTTTGATGGGTCATAATCTCTTAACATAGCAGCAGTTTTTACAAAACGAGGAACATTTGGATTATTCATTTCAATATCGTATAATCCACCATACCCTTTATAATATCTCAATAGTTCCATTTCACGGTCGTAAGGAGTATTAAAAAGCGCAGGAACTGGCATGTTTTCTCCGCGATTTATTTTCACTTTGCCATCTATAAAGGCAAGAGAGACGCAATTACCAGTTGCATCGCTGATAAAATAGTGCCAGGTCCAACCATCAATCTGAAATTGAGAAGCACTCAGTATAGCTTCATCAAGTGTTAAACAGTTGTCCAAAACATATTGCATCCAGTTTGCATGCATTAGTTTTGGCAGTTTTTTATTTTGAGGATAATTTGCTTCTTCGTTCATTTCCCATATATAAAGACCTACTTCATTCATTCCACCGTCAGGCAAATCTTTGCCAAAATTGTTAAATGAAACCGAACCATATCTTGATATCCAACTATATGTGGAGGGGTTTAAACGATTTTTTGTGCTCAATTCACTGAATGTCCGTGCATTTTTGAATATGCCTCGTTTGTTGATGAAAACCATACCAGGAACACCAATATCTCCTTCGTTAAGGTTGTGTCCATAAATAAGTTCATTCCCTTTTTGTAATTTAAAAGTTGAACAAGCCAATACTGAGTTTGAAGATAAAAGAAAAATAGCACATAAAAATACTATTGTTACAATAAAAAATTGAGTTTTTTTCATAAATATTTTTTTTAATATTTTTTATTATTAGACGAATGGTTATTGCAAATGGTTGCAAAAAAATAAAAATTCTAACAACTTGTGTTTTTTTACGCTTTTACTCCACATTAAGCGCCTCAGCAGGATTAGTATTTGAAGCCTTGTATGCTTGAAAACATACCGTAAGTATAGCAATTACTATTGCACTTACTGCTACGCCAATAAAAACAAATATATTTATATCAATACGATAGGCAAATTGCTCTAAAAATCTACTAACAGCATACCAACCGAGAGGAATCGCAATTACAATGGAAATAAGAATAAGACCCAAAAACTCTTTTGATAATGAATATATTACAGAAAACGAACCTGCTCCCATAACTTTTCGTATTCCAATTTCTTTAGTACGCCTTACAGCTGAATAGGATGCTAAGCCATACAGTCCCATACATGCAATTAAAATAGCAATTATGGTAAAGTATTTTAATAATTTACTTATACGTATTTCTGTCTTGTATAAATTATCATAATCTTGATTTACAAAAGTATAATCAAGAGGATAATCTGGTAATATCTTTTTCCATACTTTCTCAACTGCTTTTATTGATGCTTGAACGTTGTTGTTAGATGATAATTTTACCAAAAGAAAATTAAGATAATATTGATTTGGTTTTGCAAGAAAGAAAACCATTGGCTGAATTTCCTTTTTAGC
>CAYTJB010000033.1:0-457 GCA_964437995.1 uncultured Bacteroides sp.
ACATATCAGCACCAATTTAAGAAAAGAGGAAACCTTACTATTAATTTATAATGAAACGCTAAAAAACATGACTACTCTGACACAGTTCGAAATACAAAAATTCTGGATTCGAGTTTATCTTGGGACGACAAATGATAAAGAATTAATTAGTGCATCTATTGACAGAGCATATCGTGACTTTAATAGAACTATGCATGGAATTGGGGATAAACAAACAGATGAAACAAAGAAATTTTTAAGCGATTTCATATTGATTGTTGTTGAGAGTTTGACTTCTAAAAAATTCGAAAGTCAGATTGAATTTGATGACTGGCACAAACTAAAATGTGATGAATTAAAAGAAAAATTTATTCAGTATCCAGTATTTAAAATATCATATGGACAAGCTCAAAAGTGGATTAATATGACATTGAAATATCTATTGGTATTAGGGGACAATATAGTTAATGGAATTTCA
>CAYTJB010000033.1:467-6651 GCA_964437995.1 uncultured Bacteroides sp.
CGAATAGACGATTATGATAGATATTTGAATTATCAAAAAAAAGTCAGACAGTCAATTCAAAATCAAATCCCAATGGATGTTGAGTTGAGATTATTTAACGAATAATGAACTAATTTTAAATTATCATGACAGAGACAACAAAACAAAGAATTCCAACAAGTGCAAATACGAGAGAAATTGCAAACTCATTATACGAAACTATAGACGAGATTAAGTTGAAAGGGGAATCGACAAACCTGAATTTTGAATCACAATTCAAGTTTGCTCGTTTCAAATTTAGTATCGGTGAATTTGATGAAGCGAATAAATTATTCGGAATTTGTAACTCGATGACTATTGATTATGGGTTACCTGAAAACTATGAAATATATTATTGGGCTGGGCGAATTTCAGAACAAAAAGGAGAAATAGAAAAAGCAAAAACAATTTACGAAATAACATTAAAAAAATGTAACGACAATCCATTATTGATTCCAAGAAATGAAATAATAGAAGCATTAGAACGAACGAAAATATAAACACCATGCTTCTTTCTATTTAAAAATCAATATAATCTAAACATGAAAAAAACACTTATTCTTATCCTATTTTTACTTTCCTTTTCAATACACTCAAAAGCCCAAAGTATTTATTTTCCACCTATCAATAATAATGCAACTTGGGATACGGTTTCGCCTGCTACCTTGGGTTGGTGTGTTAGTAAAATAGATACCTTATATAATTTCTTACAGCACGAAAACACCAAAGGTTTTATCGTATTAAAAGACGGTAAAATTGTACTGGAAAAATATTTTGGAACATTTACCAAAGATAGCTTATGGTATTGGGCTTCGGCAGGCAAAACCGTAACTTCTTTTTTAGTTGGAAAAGCACAAGAAGAAGGCTATTTGTCTATTAGCGATTCTTCGTCAAAATACTTAGGCACAGGCTGGACCAATTGCACGCCAGCACAAGAAAGAAACATCAAAATCCGCCATCAACTCACCATGACTTCGGGTTTAGATGATGGCGTTCCCGATAACCATTGCACTATAGATACTTGTTTGAACTACTTAGCAGATGCCGGAAATCGCTGGGCTTATCATAATGCAGCATACACTTTATTGGAAAAAGTAATTACAACCGCTACAGCATTGCCCATTAATAATTATACCTATTCACGATTAAGTCTAAAAACAGGCATTACCGGTTTATGGTATATGGTAGATTACGACAATGTGTTTTTTAGCGTAACAAGAAATATGGCTCGATTTGGCTTGTTGTTTCAAAACAAATGTATTTGGAATACCGATACGTTGCTAAACGATACCGCTTATATCAGCCAAATGACCAATACTTCGCAAAACTTTAACTATTCCTATGGTTATTTATGGTGGCTCAATGGTAAATTGTCTTTTATGGCACCGGGCATGCAAGTTGTTTTTCCGGGTTCTTATGCACCCAACGCTCCTGCTGATATGTTTGCAGGTATTGGTAAAAACGGACAAATTGTAAGTGTTTCGAGAAGTAAAGGTTTAGTAGTAGTTAGAATGGGCGACCAGCCTACCAATTTTGGCGAAGTTCCTTTTCTATTTTGCGACCAAATGTGGCAAAAACTAAATGAAGTAATGTGCAACGGAAATTCCATCAACGAAAATCAAAATAAACAACATCAAATTTCAATTTTCCCAAATCCAGCAAATACAATTTTAAATATTGATATTTCTAATACAGATAGGGTAGAGGTTGAAATTTCAAATTTATTTGGCGAATGCATTCTCAAAATCAAACATCAAAACAAAATTGACGTTAGCAATTTCAAAAATGGGATTTATATTATTAAACTAACGCAAGGCGAAAACGTTTATATTCAAAGATTTTTAAAACAATAAGGCTGTGGTTTTAAATGGAATATTAATTAAATGATACTTAGTTATACAAGAAAACTCTCAAAAAGTAATGATTTACCAATTTAAACTAAATGTGCGTTTTGTCATTCCGAATGATAATGAGGAATCTCATAAAATAAATGAGATGCTTCTCCCGAAACTTCGGGATCAGCATGACAAAATAGAGATTTGTGTATAAAAAATAAACTATTTCATAAATTAATTAATTTTACAATTATCTGTTTCGAGATAAATATAATTACCAACGTACATTTAAATTACAGCCAACAATAAAAAACGAAATTAATGATAGATAACAACATAAACAATAAAAAAAGTCCTAAATATTATGTAAAACGCTATTTAGACAGCCAAAAACAAGCATTATTCAATAAAATTGTGATTGATATTCCAGCTGGTAATGGTGCTACTACCGAAATATTATTAGAAAATGGTGCTAAAGTAGAGCCTTTTGATTTGTTTCCCGAATATTTTATGTTGAAAAACATTGAATGCAAACGAGCCGATATTGCCAAGACTATTCCAGTAACAGATAATTACGCTGATATGCTGATATGCCAAGAAGGTATCGAACATTTTAGCGACCAATTAAAGGCTTTTAAAGAATTTAACCGTGTATTAAAAACCAATGCCAAATTATTAATTACAACGCCTTCCTATTCTAATTTGGCATCCAAACTTAGCTATTTATTGTTTGAAAGCGAAACCAACAAACAAATGCCATCTAATGAAATTGACGATATTTGGATGTCGGATAAAGCAATTTCCAACGAAATATATCATGGTCATATTTTTATGATAGGATTGCAAAAACTACGAATACTTGCCAAATTATCAGGTTTTAAAATTCACGAAATAAGATTTATGCGAATAAGCAAAGCATCATTGTTTTTATTTCCGTTTTTGTATCCATTTATTTATTTGAGTTCTTATTTAAGATATTTTCGCAATTTGAGAAAACATAAAGAAATTCAAAAAGCTTATAAAATAGCTATTTACAAAGAGCAATTAAAAATTAATGTCAATCCCAAGAACTTGATAAACAAACACATTTTTGTAATTTTTGAAAAAGAAAAAGAATTAAAGAATGTGGACTTTCGCATTGATAGCATGACAAAAGCTTTTGGAGAAATTATGTAATTAATGTTGAAATTTCTATGCCAAATATTTTCCTACAATAGGCATTCTTCTTCCCATACCGAATGCTTTTGGTGAAATTCTTAATATTGGTGGGCATTGATGTCGTTTATACTCATTGGTATTTACCAATTTCAAGGTTTTGTTCACTGTGGCTTCATCAAAACCTTGTGCTATCAATTCTCTGGGGCTTTTTCTTAGCTCAATGTATTGATAAAGAATTTGATCTAAAATATCATAATCGGGTAATGAGTCAGAATCTTTTTGATTGGGACGTAGTTCGGCTGAAGGTGGCTTTGTAATTGAATTATTTGGAATTATTTCAGCATTTTTATTCATAAAATGAGCCAATTCGTAAACTTCGGTTTTGTATAAATCGCCTAAAACCGATAATCCGCCACACATGTCGCCATACAAAGTGCCATAACCAACGGCTACTTCGCTTTTGTTGGAAGTGTTCAATAAAACATAGCCAAATTTATTGGTAAAAGCCATTAAAATTACCGCTCTTATCCTTGCTTGCAGGTTTTCTTCGGTAACATCAAATGGTAATCCTTTAAAATAGGGAGAAAGTGTAGTTTCGTAGCTTTTGTAAACTTCGTCAATTGGGATAATTTCGTAAGAAATATTGAGATTTTCTGCAAGTTGTATGGCATCGTCTATTGAATGTTGCGACGAAAAACGAGAAGGTAACAAAATAGCTTTTACATTTTCATTGCCTAATGCCTCAGCAGCCAACACCAATGTAACAGCCGAGTCAATACCACCCGAAAGACCTAAAATAGCTTTTTTAAAACCTAATTTTTCAAAATAGTCTTTTATGCCTAATACTAAGGCATTGTGAATTAATTCTATTTTATTTGTCTGATTATCATTATGTAAGATGTTGTCAGTTTGTTGTAACTCACTTAAATCAATTATTTTAAAATCTTCTTCAAAATAATTCATTTCGGAAGTTATATTTCCATTTGCATTGATTGCCATTGAACCACCATCAAAAATCAACTCAGTTTGAGCTCCCACATGATTGACGTACAAAAGCGGAATTTTATATTTTTCAACGTTTTTAATTAAAATAGTTTTTCGGGTTTGAGCTTGTTGGTAATTAAAAGGTGAAGCAGCAATATTTATCATTAAATCAGGATGTTGTGCAATTAAATCATCCATAGGAGAGTAGGGGTAGAGCTGTTCTTCGCCAATATTCCATAAATCTTCACAAATCGTCAATGCAATTTTACAGCCTTTATAATCAATTATTTTTGATTTTTTATTGGGTTCAAAATAGCGATATTCGTCAAAAACATCATAATTGGGCAATAAACTTTTGTGATGCACAGATTGTATTTTCCCATTGCACAAAAAAGCTGCGGAATTAAATAAGTTTTTACCCTTTTCGTCAGGATTAACAGACGGAAATCCAATAATTACTGAAATATCTTTACATTCTAAAGCTATTTGATTGACGCTTGCATTACATTTCTCAATAAAATCAGTAAATTCCAAAAAATCTCTGGGTGGATAACCACAAATAGCTAATTCGGCAAAGACAACTAAATCGCAATTTTGTTTTTTTGCAGCATTTATAGCTTGTAATATTGAAGTTGTATTTTTTTCAAAATTACCAATGTGATAGTTTATTTGTGCAATTACGATTTTCATTTTACTTAGGAATTAAAACAATATTCCAACGGATAAATCAACAGTATTGGAATTTGCATCTGCTTTTGTAAAAGGAGTATTGTAATTGAATACATTGGTAAATCCATTGTTAAAGCTCAAAGCTCCAAACAAAGAGGTAGAACCACCTAAGCTATATTCAACACCAGCAGCTAATATCATCGAAAGTCTAAAAAATTCAACTTGGTCTTCAATTTTTACATCATTTTTAATAGTTGGAGCACTGCCAATTGCACTCGAAAAAGTATCGTCAGACCTTGCAGCCAATCTCATTCCTAAGCCTAAGCCAACTTGTCCGAAAAAAGTAAAATAGCCAAATTGACGTGTTTTCATTTTTACACTCAACGGAAATTCAACGTAGCGAATAGTAATATCGCGAGAAAGAGAACCGTTTCCTAACGTAGTAGTTGAATCAGGATGAATTATTTTTCCTCCAGTAGAATTTATGCTAAAACCTGTAGAAAATGAGTACTTTTCTGCAAATTTAAAATCGGCAATAAATCCCCATGAAAATTTTATTTTCGTACCATTGCTGCTAAAGTTAGTAGCATCAGGATTTAGCCATGAAATATTGGGCGATATTTTTGCTCCAAGTTGTAGTGTTGACCTTTCTTTTTTTTGAGCATAAATATTGTTAGTTGCAACAAGAATAATTAGGCTTATTATTAAAATATGTAGTTTTTTCATACTTTTTATATTATTTAATGTTGTTTTGAGTTTTGGAAAACAAAATTAACTAAATTCGCAAAAGAAAACGTTTGAAATTTTAATTATTTTCAAACATATTTTATTTAATTATTAATCAATTTAAAACATTTAAAATGAAAAAGATAGCTTTAGTTTTTTTAATTTCCTTATTATTTTCGTACAATACTTTTGCACAATTACCAATTAGTTTGGGTGTAAAAATTGGATTTAACTCAGCAAAAATGCCTACCGAATTTACCAATGTGAGCGATATAAAAGACCAAGCTAAAGCGGGCTTTTTAGCAGGTGCTTTTGCTCGCTTTGAGCTTCCTATTATATATATTCAACCCGAAGTATATTTTACTAAAAAAGGTGGCGATTTTCAAAGTGCAACTATACCACAGTTTCAAAATCAGGTATTTACACAACAAACAGTGTTAAATACTATTGATGTTCCTGTGTTAGTGGGTGCTAAATTGCTTAATTTGAAAGTTGTTAATTTTAGAGTAATGGCTGGTCCAGTTATTTCATTTGTTACAAGCAAAGATGTTTCCTATCAGGTAAATGGTGTTAATTTGGGTAGTGCTCCTTCTTCGTCAAAATATAAAAATACAATTTGGTGCATTCAGGCTGGTGTTGGTGTAGATGTGTTGAAATTCTCATTAGATTTCAGATATGAGTGGGGTTTAAACAATATTTCTGATTATGCAGATATGAATACCAAAACCAAATTATTTAATGTTTCTTTAGGATTGAAGCTGTTTTAATTTAATTAAGAATTAAGAATTAAGAAT
>CAYTJB010000033.1:6751-10854 GCA_964437995.1 uncultured Bacteroides sp.
TGTTTCTTTAGGATTGAAGCTGTTTTAATTTAATTAAGAATTAAGAATTAAGAATGATGGTCTAATAATAAGATAATAAATATTTTACAAACTTTAAGAACTTTATAAACTTTACAAACCCATTAACCCAATGCAATATTTTAAAAAATACATATCATTTTTTTTTCTTTTTGTTATCTGTTTAACAATATTCAGTTGTAAAAATAAGCATAACAATAAATTAGCAATTGATATTCCAGACGATAAAAAAGTTGACATTAAAATTCATCGTTACGAAAAAGTATTGATGAGCATAGATGCAAACAATTTAAAAGCTGAGTTAACCAAATACAAAGACGAATACAAACTTTTTTTAGATGGAAATTTAGACGATTCATTAAATATTGTATCGTTATATAATTTTATTTCCGATCCTACTTTACATGAAATTTATGATGACTTAATAAAAGTTTATCCTGAAACCGCTGGTTTAGAAAAGAAATTATCTGATGCGTTTACTCACTTTAAGTATTATTTTCCTGACAAACCTACTCCAAAAGTGTATAGTTATATCTCGTATCTTGATTATGATAACCGAATTATTTATTTAGATACTGTAATGGCTATTGCCCTTGATATGTATCTTGGGAAAGAATATAAATTTTATTCATCGGTTAAAATTCCCAAGTATGTTTCATCGCGATTGGATAGCAATTATATTACAACTGATTGCATGAAAGCCATTGCAAAACAGATGATTACTTTTGATGCTAACGATAAAACACTGCTTGAAAACATGATATATCAAGGGAAAATATTATATTTTACCGATGCTATGTTGCCGGAAACTGCTGAAAATATAAAAATTGGATATTCTCAAAAAGAACTTGATTGGAGTAAGAAGAATGAAGCCAATATGTGGGCATTTTTTATTCAGAATAATTTATTGTACAATGCTGATTTTTATAAGATTCGTTCATTTATTACCGAAGCTCCAACTACAAAGGGTTTTAAAGATTCGCCACCACGCATGGCTGAATGGATTGGTTGGCAAATAGTTAAGTCGTTTATGGATAATAATAAAAATGTAAGCATCAAAGATTTGTTGAACGAAAATGATGCACAAAAAATACTAAAAGTATCTAAATACAAACCTAACAAACTATAATTATGCTTGTAAAAACTTTTGGAAGTGCTATTTTTGGTGTAAATGCTATTACGATAACTGTTGAAGTAAATATTGATCAAGGTATCAACTTTGCAATGGTTGGTTTGCCCGATAGTGCTGTTAAAGAAAGTCATCAACGGATAGAAGCTGCTTTAAAAAATGTTGGTTATCGCATACCAGGTAAAAAAATAGTAGTAAATATGGCTCCTGCAGATATTCGCAAAGAAGGTTCTGCCTATGATTTAACCATAGCCATTGGTATTTTGGCTGCTTCTGAGCAAATTATCCCTGATGATGTTGATAAGTATATTATTATGGGTGAGCTTTCCTTAGATGGTGGCTTACAACCCATTAAAGGAGCTTTGCCAATAGCTATTGAAGCTCAAAAACAAGGGTTTAAAGGGATTATTTTACCAAAACAAAATGCTCGCGAAGCAGCTATCGTTTCAAAATTAGATGTTTTGGGTGTTGAAAATATTAAAGAAGTCATCGCATTTTTTAAAGAAGGTATTGAAATAGAAAAAACAGTCATTAATACCCGCGATGAATTTTACAACAGTTTAAACGATTATGAATTTGATTTTTCGGAAGTAAAAGGACAAGAAAACATAAAGCGTGCATTAGAAATAGCTGCTGCTGGTGGACATAATGTAATATTGATAGGTCCTCCGGGTGCTGGAAAAACTATGCTTGCCAAACGTATGCCTTCTATATTACCACCGCTTAATTTGTATGAAGCTTTAGAAACAACTAAAATTCATTCGGTTGCTGGTAAAATGAGTAAAAACACCGCATTAATTTCGGTTCGTCCGTTCCGTTCGCCTCATCATACCATCAGCGATGTTGCATTAGTTGGTGGAGGCGGAAATCCTCAACCCGGAGAAATTTCATTGTCGCACAATGGCGTTTTGTTTTTAGATGAATTGCCTGAATTTAAACGTGCTGTGCTCGAAGTGCTTCGCCAGCCGATGGAAGAAAGAATGGTTACTATTTCCAGAGCCAGAATGACGGTGGAATATCCAGCAAGTTTTATGCTAATTGCTGCAATGAATCCTTGTCCTTGTGGTTATTACAATCATCCTGATACCGATTGCGTTTGCGGACCCGGTGTTGTACAAAAATATTTGAATAAAATATCTGGACCTTTATTAGATAGAATCGATATTCATGTAGAAGTAGTGCCTGTTCCGTTTAAAGAATTATCAAATGCTCAATTGTCCGAAAAAAGTGAAATCATTAGAGAACGAGTTGTAAAGGCAAGGCAAGTTCAAGAAAAGCGTTTTGCCGAAAATAAAGGTGTTTTCTCTAATGCACAAATGTCGAGTAAAATGTTGAGAGAGCATTGTATAATTACCGAAACTGGCATGGCAATTCTAAAAACAGCTATGGAAAGGTTGGGTTTATCGGCAAGAGCTTATGATAGAATTCTGAAAGTTGCCCGAACCATTGCCGACCTCGAAGCAAGTGAAGAGATTAAAACTGAACACCTTGCCGAAGCTATTCAGTTTCGTAGCTTGGATAAGGATAATTGGGGAAAATAGTTACTTAACAAATAAAACTTTTTAGTTTTCCCTCTAACTCTTCAATACGAGCTACTAATTTGGAAAGAGTAATGCAACGTAAAATACTAAACGAATTATCAAAAATGATTTTATCAGGCAAAGTTCTTTCTGATCAAGACATTATTATAGATATGTTTGATGATACTTTTGTGTTTAGGAACAAAACGGACTAAAACAAAAACCTTGCCATCACTCTGGCAAGGTTTATCGTTCTATCTTACATCTATAAACAATAAATTATTCAGCAACAATATAAATAGCATTAATTCCTTTTACCGCTCTATCCGAAAAAAAATCGCAGGAAGGAAATACTTTGAATTTGCCGTTTTCTTTGGTTTTTTCATTGCTGAGTAACAAAACTTCTTGTTGGTCGTTGCGATTCATCAACTCACTAAAAGTATAAACGCTACGATAACCGTCAACAGCAGCAACCACAACCAATGCTTTACGTAAATTTACTTGGTTTTGCTTTGCATATTTTTCTATCAACAATTTCAACTGAACTCCTGTAAAAGGTTGTGTACTATGAATTCCTTTACCTCTACCATAAAAAATAGTATGTAAGGTTTCGTTTTGAAATTCTTTAGGGTTCTCAGTTATTTTACTAACTTCCTTATTATTTTTATAAAGAGTTAGAGAAGGCGAATAATTTGGTTTTAAATCTTTTACTACTTTAACATCTAAAGAATAAGATTTTACAGTAATTTTTATGGGCGATGATATATTTCTTTCAGTAATTAGGTCATGTGCAATAACCAATTTGCTTTCGGTTGGCAATTGCCATAAATCCTTGGTTTTAGAAGGTACTATTCTCGCAACTTCGGTTGCAATAATCATATCGTGATGATGGTTTGGGTAATAAATTTCGCCCCAACTAATTACAACTTTTTCGCCTTTTGCGTTTTCAATTTCAACATACAAATCAATAATGGGGCGAAAAATATCTGCATTTTTTTTCTTTAATTTAAACGTGTTTAAAATATCAAAAAGCGAGTAGCCATCATAACGGTAAGCACCTACAAACTTATCTTTATCGCCATTCAGCAAAGTTTCTTTTACAATAACTGAATGTTTTTGCAATTTAGAAAAATCTACATAACCCTGATTTTCAATTTCTCCTGCAACTTCAATACCTTTTGCAGGTAATAAATAAGATTCAACATTATCGTAAAAATTATTGGTAACATCGGTAGTATCAATGTTGTTATAATTAATTTTTAAAGTATTTTGTGCAAAATTTATGGTTGCACAAAGCATTGATAAACATAGAATAATTGATTTTTTTTTCATTGTTTTCTGTATTAATATTTAAAGTTTATTCCAAAAGTGATAAATCGACCTGTTCCTCTTAAATTTTTACTGTCATAAATCATTTTATCAAACACATTTTCAAT
>CAYTJB010000033.1:10864-18600 GCA_964437995.1 uncultured Bacteroides sp.
GAACAGATAAAATCTGTTAAAAGCAGGCAAAAAATGATAAAACCTGCTTTCTAAAGTTTAAATCTACAATAATATAGTCAGGGTATTGAGCATCTAAACCATATTTATCATCAGGAATATTTGCATCATTTACCCATTTTTTCCCAACATATTTTGCATTGATTGAAGTATTTACAATTTTGTTTTTCCACAAACATCCCAAAGAAACAGCATGAGTAGGAACATCTGTTAAAAACTTATTTGTAATATCAAGATCTGTGAGTGGATTTAACAGCTGATATTCTTTAATTTGCGAATGACTGTAAGCGTAATTAACAAATAACGATATTTTATTATTGAACTGATAATTAATTCCCAATTCAAAACCATAAATTTCAACCTTGCTAATATTGAGACATTTGAAAACTGGACTTACTTTAAAACCTTGATTAACAGAAGCGCCCGTAGTAACATAATACATAAAGTCCTTTCCCAGTGAATAATAAACAGAAGGTGTAATTTGCAAATTATCTTTTTGATATGTAAAGCCTAATTCGTAATTAGTTAAAGTTTCGGGTTTTAAATAAGGATTAACCACTTTAAATCCTCCTTTAATTTTGCCAGAACGGCACATATCGTCCAAAGTAGGCGGGCGAAATCCAATTGAATAGGATAAATAAGATTTTAAGTAAGAATTAATGGTATAAAGTAAAGATATTTTGGGACTTAACGCATTATAATTGGCATTTGGAATATCCTGAATTTGATAAATATTCATATAATCATTTGCCAAAGAAGGTGTTTCGATGGTAAATGCTCCGTCAAAATATTTGGCATAATCAAAACGCAAGCCTGCCACAATTTTTAATTTATCTTTCAATACTTCAAATTCATCTTGTAGAAACAAAGCCGCAAAATTCATTTTGCCTTTGTTGTTAATCTTATCGGTAGATGAATAATAAACATCGGCAGCATCTACATTGCCCTGTCGTAAATCCACACCCGAAGTAAGTGTATTTAAAGTATTAATTTTGTGAGATATAGCAAAAGTTAAACCTGCATCTGTTCGTTTTGAATCAACATCATAAAGTGTATAAGTAGCATCTTTAATGTATTCATTTACAGCTTTATAATTTTCTCTTAAGAAGAAAATATTGGCTGTAATATTGGTCTTTTCGGATATATATTTGTATGTAGTTCTTGAATGATAGGTCTTATGCTGTGTATAATTTCCATTTTCTTCGTAAACGGTTTCTCCTCCGCCTCTTTCATCGTTATAATACGTAAGATTGGTTTCAATTAAATGTTTATTGATTTGGTAACCTAACTTAAGATTTGCGCCACCTTCATTCAGATAAGATTTTACGGTATAAGGAGTAATATTTATATCAGTTTGAGCTATATATCCATCGCTTTTAGTTCTAAAACCTGATAACATCCAGTATAAACCTTTTTCAGCATTACCAAAAGCGCGTCCACCAATATTTAATTGAATTGATTTTGTATTATAAGTTCCGTAGGATAATTCAGCATTACCTTCTAATTTTTTTGTAGGTTTTCGAGTAATAATATTTATAGCACCACCCATGGCATTGCTCCCATACAACGAAGAAACAGGACCTTTAGTAACTTCAACATTCTCAACATAATCTTTGCTAAATAAGTTCCAATTTACACTACCTCCATCGGTTTTATTAATAGGAATACCATCAATCATAACCAAAGTTCGCGATTGATCTTTTCCACTTAACCCTCTCATGCTAACAATGGATTTATTGGCAAAAATACCAAGTGTTCTGTTTACATTTACTCCGGGTACATAAGTTAAGGCGGCATCTAATGATGGCGAAGGAATAAAATTAATCTGGGTTTTATTAATGCTTTGCACCCTTGCAGGAACATTATTGGCAAACTGTTTGGTACGTGTAGCAGATATAACAACAGGATTTGTTTCTATTATTTGCACTTGCATAGAAAAATCTAATACAATATTTTTATCGTTTTCTGCTGTTATTTTCTTCTTTATTGTTTGATAACCCACGTAACTTATCACAACAGTAATTTCTCCTGTTTTGTGATTTGTAAGTTCGTATTTTCCTTTATAATCGGCAATACAACTAACACCAGTTTCAAGAACTTTAACATTTGCTCCATTCAACGGTTGTTGAGTTTCACTATCAATGATTTTACCTGAAATATTTTGTGCATTTGCAACAGAAATAGGAAATAATAAACAAACAAGAAAAAAACGGAAAATGTTAGAATACATAGTTTTAGATTTACAAAATACTAAAAATTTTATTCATCATCCTTCTCCTAAATAAGAGAAGGATGAATTGAATAAAAAACAAAAACAATATATATTTAAGAATAGTTTATAAAGTTATAACGTAGAAAGCTTGTAAAAATAAATAACAAGTTTACAAGATATTAATACATTTACAGCTTTAAAAAACTTATTAAATATCAATAGAATAAATAATTAAATTTTTGCAATTATTGAACAATAACTTTATTAGTGTAACATGAGTTATCGTCGTATCTCACTTTTACAAAATAAATACCTTCGCCATACGATTTTAAATCAACAGTATTGATAAGTTGTGAAGGTTTGCTTTTATATACCAATGCTCCTAAGGCATTGTAAACCATAATTTCGTTTACAGTATCAGTAGTCTCAATAGTAAAAATACCATTTGAAGGATTAGGATAAATATTCACAGCATTTGTGTAAATAACTTCTTCAACACCCACAGTATTAGTTGCTGTAATAATAATATCATCAATTTTAGAAACGCCACTTGATGTAACTGTTCCTCCAACTAAATCTTCATTACTGGTCATTAACCATCTTAGGTAAATAGAACCTGTACCTTGTCCGGTAATAGGAACTGGTAATTGATTTAAAACACCAGTAGTCCAATCGTTTGCGCATGTAATTGCTCCATTAGCAACATCAGCATAAGTACCTGCACTTAAACGCCATTGCAATTTAAAGAATTTTGGTCCTGAGTTAGCTCCACCACTTCTTTGTTTTGAAGATACTTTAAAACTAGTATAATTAGGAGCTTTAAACTTAACACTCCAAAATTTCCTATTGGCACCATTATCCCAATTTGTTGTTGTTGCTGCATAATCGCCGGTAGTTACACCATTGGTAAATGAAATAGAATCAACTACTGTGGTAGTAGAGTCTTCTTTACGAATATCGTAGCCTCTATTGGTTATCAAACCAAAAGTAGGGAATCTTGATATTGTATCATTTAAAGGAAATGAGAAACCACTAATGGTATCTTGTGCATTGATAGACAATGTTATAATAAACATTGCAATAAAAAGTAACGTTTTTTTCATGTTGATAAAAATTAAATTATTAATTAAATTTGATTGATTATTAAATACTTATTGTTGAATTTTTAAATCAAAAACTATTTTTCCGGCTTCATTTCCACTTACCGACAACACTTTTATTAATCCAATTTTGCCAGCTGCTGTTTTAAAAGGAACAACTTTTCCAACATCAGCAAATTTATATTTCCTACTGCTAAAACCTGCTCCTGAATGAAATGAAGCTACTAATAAACTATCGCTATTGCAATTATCAAAAGCTAAGGGAGTAACCAAAGTAGAATAATCCCAATCGGTATAATTTCTTGGATTAAAAGAACTAATAATTGAGTAATAAGTGGGTGCATCCATATCTCCAGCTGATGAAAAAGTATAAGATGGTTGTGACGGTGTTGCAAAATAATAATAACACAAAATATCCACTAATTGAGGCGATTGTTGTCCCTGTGTTAAGGTGTAAGGTGTTCCTGTTACAGCATTTAGCAACTGAGGAAGTGTAGTATTGTTTTGCATTCCCATTTCAATATTGGTATAAGAATGAATAGGTGCATAAGTTTTTGTAGTATCATAAGTTACAAGGCTTAATGTAGCAAAATTACGGTTGTGATCCATTACGGTAATTGTCCATTGTAGCGAATCACCCCAAACATTGGTAAAAGTTTTATCAATTTCCAATAATCCAGTATTAGAACCTTCGTCAACAATGGTTTTTGTAATGTTTTTCCCAGTACATTTAATTACTAAGTTAGTAATATTAGCATCTTTACCTGTTGCAATAATTCCAAATTTTACCAAATGATTTGATAAATAGCAATTATTAATAGTATAGCTGGCATTTGTTTTTAAGTTTAATATTGGCAATGATTCATTATTATCTTTATTGCAAGAGCATAAAAAAATCATATTTATAAAAACAGCTAATGAAATTAAAATTATTTTATTAGTTCTCATGGTTATACAGAAACGTATTGAATATTTATTCATTTCGATGCAAAAGTAAAAAGTTTTTTTGAATAAAAAAAAGGAATTGCATATTTATTCATATTGCTTATATTTGCAAAAAAAACAGCAATGAAAAAAACACTTATTTTATCATTTATAATTGTATTGATGGTATCATGCAATCATAAAAATCAAAACAAACTAACCGATAGTATTAGCGGTAAACTGTTAGTATTTCATGCAGGGAGTTTAGCAGTTCCTTTTAAGGAGATGGCTGATTCGTTTAAAGTGTTGCATCCAAATATTGAAATACTTGCCGAAGCGGCAGGTAGCGTGGAATGTGCACGCAAAATTACGGAACTTAATAAACCTTGCGATATATTTCTTTCTGCTGATTACAAAGTAATTGATAAATTATTAATTCCAAACTATGCGAGTTGGAATATTCCTTTTGCTACCAACGAAATGGTAATTGCTTATAATTCTAATGCACGTAAAGCCAATGAAATGGATAGCCTTTCGTGGACAAAATTATTATTGTCAAAAGAAGTAGCTTATGGTCGTTCTGATGCTAATGCTGATCCTTGTGGTTATCGTACGCTCTTATGTTTGCAATTAGCCGAAAAATATTATGGTTTAAAAGGATTTTATGAAAAGATGAAAACAAAGGATAATCAGTACATTCGACCCAAAGAAGTAGATTTGTTGGCATTGCTTGAAACTGGGAATATTGATTATATTTTTATTTATCGTTCAGTGGCATTACAACATAAATTAAAATACATAACTTTGCCTCAGGAAATAAACTTAGGGAATAAAGATTTTGCAGATAAGTATGCTTCTGTTAAAGTAGAGGTAAAAGGGAAAAAACCCGGCGAAAAATTAACACAATCAGGCGAAGCAATGGTGTATGGATTTACTATTCCAACCAATACACCTAACGGAAAAGCTGCCGAAGCCTTTGCTGCTTTTTTAATGGATAGCAAAAAAGGACTAAAAATCATGGAGAAAAATGGACAACCACCATTGGTAAAATCTATTGTAAAAGATTATGATAAACTTCCTGAAGTTTTAAAAGGACTTACTCAAAAACCTAATTAATAATGAAATGCTTCCTTCGTCAGTATGACAAAAAATAAACTAAATGTTTATTTTGTCATCCCGAGTGAGCGAGGGATCTCATTAACATAGTATATTAATATGAAACCAATTGGATTACACAATTATTTCATTTATATTTTGACAAATAAATCAAAAGAAGTTTTATATATAGGCGTTACAAATGATGTAAAAAGAAGAATTTATGAACATGAATTAGATGCAACCAATAACAAAGAAACATTTGCAGGTAAATATAATTGTATTTATTTAATTTACTGGGAACGTTTTACTTATATTGATATGGCTATTACAAGAGAAAACAACTTAAAGGATGGAATCGTAGCAAAAAAGAAAAATTAATAAATGAAGTTAATCCTAAATGGCGATTTTTTAAATAACGAGATTTAAAATGAATAAATGAGATGCTTCCTTCGTCAGCATGACAAAAGAGAGATTCAACAAAAAAATACTTTTTGTCATTCCGAATGATAGTGAGGAATCTCAAAAAAAACAATGAATATAAATGAATAATACTTTCAGACTTTTATTAATGTTAGGTGCTGCATTGGTATTGTTATTTATTATTGCACCAATAGGTGGAATGTTTATTTCTGCAACAGCTCCCGATTTATTTGCTACCATTAAAGATAAAGAAGTATTAAATAGTATTCGTTTAACCTTACTAACATCTTTAGGTGCAACCTTATTTATGGCTATTGGAGCTATTCCTTTAGCATACTTATTGGCTCGAAAAGATTTTTATTTAAAAAAGTTAGTGCTTGGCATTATTGATTTACCTATTGTAATCCCCCATTCAGCAGCAGGCATTGCTTTATTAGGTTTTTTATCAAGAAATACAATAGTAGGCAAAGCTGCTTCTATGGTCGGATTGGATTTTGTTGGAAATCCACTTGGTATTGCAGCAGCAATGGCATTTGTAAGTGTTCCGTTTTTAGTAAATGCAGCTAAAGATGGATTTCTTTCTGTTCCTGTAAGATTGGAAAAAACTGCTATGAGTTTAGGTGCTTCGCCAGCAAGAGTTTTTTTTACCATTTCCGTACCTTTGGCAGGACGTAATATTGTTTCGGGTTTAGTAATGATGTTTGCTCGTGGTTTAAGTGAATTTGGTGCTATCGTTATTATTGCTTATCATCCAATGGTAACGCCTGTATTGATATTTGAGCGTTTTGGTTCTTATGGATTGAAATACGCACAACCTGTGGCGGTTATTTTTATATTGGTAACACTGATATTTTTTATTTTAGTCAAATACATTTCGGGAGGAAAGAAAAATGCTTGAGTTGAAAGGAATATCAAAGCAATTAGGCGATTTTTCACTCGAAGATATCAGTTTTAGTGTTGAAAAAGGTGATTATTTTGTAGTATTGGGCGAATCGGGTGCAGGAAAATCGGTAATACTCGAACTAATAGCAGGTATGGAAAAGATAGATGCTGGTTTTCTATTTATGAATGTGAAAGATATTACACATCAGCCAATTCAAGAAAGAGGAATAAGTATGGTATTTCAGGATTTTACTATATTTCCACATTTAACAGTTGCCGATAATATAGCTTATTCATTAAAGGCTAAATCGTATTCAAAGGTCGAAATAAAAAATCGGGTAGAAACATTGGCAGAAGAAATGGAAATAAGTAATTTACTGCACCGAAAACCAAAAGGATTATCAGGTGGAGAATTGCAAAGAGTAGCATTGGCAAGGGCATTAGCTATCAATCCACAATTGCTTTTGTTAGACGAACCTTTATCAGCTATTGATATCCGTTTGCAAGACCAATTAAGAAGTTTGTTGCGGAAATTGAACCGCAAAGGAATTACAATTATACACGTTACCCACGATTTTGATGAAGCTATATCATTAGCAAATCGAATAGCTGTGATACATCAAGGCAAACTGATAAGTTGTGGTACGGCTGATGAAATTTTTCATGCACCCAACCACCCATTTATTGCCCGATTTATTGGAATAAAAAACTTCTTTCCCGCAGTTTTGCAAGCCTCTACCGAAAATGATAATCGCAAAGTTGTTTTGCTATCAGGCATAAGTATTGAAATAGAAACTGAATTAACCGAAGGCAAAGGTTTTATGGTAATACCATCTGACGAAATTATTGTATCTACCGAAAAACAAACATCAAGTGCCAGTAATTGTATTGAAGGTGTTATAAAAGATATGATTCCTACTATTAGAGGTGTTGATATTGTGGTAGATTGCGGCGAAATATTTCACGTAACTGTAACCAATAAATCTGTAGAAAAATTGCGACTTACTCAAGGAAAAACTATATGGATTTCATGGAAAGCCTTAGTAGGTAGGTTTGTTGCGAATTAATTAAACATTACTTTC
>CAYTJB010000034.1:0-5675 GCA_964437995.1 uncultured Bacteroides sp.
AATAATTATATCCTGCTAATTCTTCATCAGCACCTTGCCCATCTAAAGTAACTACAACTTTCCCTTGAGCTAATTCCATTACTTTAAATTGTGCATACGGTCCTGTAGCAGAAACGGGTTCTCCATGTGCTTTCACAAATTTTGCTAAATCATTTTTGAGAGAATTGGCATCGGGTGTGGTAAAGAACATATTTTTTACCAATGCGTTATATTCATTAATAAACTCTGTTTCGTCGCCAAACTGTCCTTTATTATAAACGGCAGAAAAAGTATTCAAATCTTTTTTTTCAAAATCTTTTAGCAAAACGGAAACCAAACTCGAAGAATCTAATCCACCACTTAGGCAAACCCCAACAGGAACATCACTTCTCAAATGCAAACCTAATGCAGAAGTAAACATTTCTTTATACTCATCTGGGGTTTTGAATCCTTGTGTTTTTGAAACACTTTCTCTTAAATTATACCACTTAGCGACAGATACTTTGTTATCACGAATAGATAATTTTTGTCCGTGTTGAAGTTTAAGCACTTCCTCAAAAAAAGTGTTTTTAGTTTGGTCGGTTCTATTAAAAACTAAAAAGTCGAAAATAGTTTGGTAATTTGGTTTTGGTTTACATTTAAGGAGTGATAGTAGTGGCAGTATTTCGGAACAAAAAGCAAAAAATGTATCTGTTTGTAAATAGTAAAAAGGCTTAATTCCATAGCGGTCTCGTGCAAAAAATGTGGTTTTATTTTGACGGTCGTAAATGGCAATTGCCCACATACCATTAAAACTATGCATGCAATCTTCGCCCCAACGGATATAGGCGTTTAACAATACTTCTGTGTCTGCTTGGGTAGTAAAAACAACACCTTCGTTCTGAAGCTCTTGGCGTAACTCTATATAGTTATAAATTTCCCCATTAAAAACGATAACGTAACGCTCGTCTTTCGATAATTTTGGCTGGTGACCAGCTGGCGACAAATCAATAATGCTCAACCGAACAAAACCAAGTCCTACATTATTTTCAATAAAAACACCTTCGTCATCAGGACCACGGTGTTTCATTAAATGCATCATCTGGCGGACAGAAGCTTCTTGAACTACTTCATCGTTAAAATTAATTATTCCACAAATTCCACACATAAGGTTAATTATTCGGGTTTTTAACTATTAGCTGATAGCTTTCAGTAGTCAGCTAATAGAAACGTTTAACTTTAATTTAAAATTTTTATTAATGAATTGAGCATTTTTTTTATCTCAACGATACTTTTTGCATATTCTTGAAAAATGCTTTCATTAATATAATTAAGATATCGACATAGTATAAAAAAAATATTCCGATTCGCTGGCTGAACCAAATGCAATTTGTAGGAAACGTGCAAAATCTTTGTTACTGACACGACCACAACCTTCTGCAATATTAGCAGTAACTGAAAGCTGATTGCTGAAAACTAACAAATTACAATATATCAGAGTACATATTTTAAATTATTTGTAATTTCTATAAAATCAATTTTATTGTGTTTTCTGATTGTTTTTCTCAGTTTCGAGTAACTTAGATTTAGCTTTAAGCAAACGTGGGTAGAAAATTGCAAATCCTATCAAAAATATCCCGACTACAAAGAAAACGGCACTTCTTCCTCCTGTACTAATTGTTGAAAAATCGTAAGCAAATACTTTTATCAAAATCCCTAAAAATAAAAATAGAGAAAAATTTCTTAAAAAAACCATGTTCTTTATAATAGCCCATATAAAAGCTATAATTGCAACTACCCATATTATAATAGAATAGGGCAAATATTGGTTTAATTCCAATATGTTAGCTCCAACTGTAAATTGGTTGTTCGAGATGTTTCCAATAGAGGCAATTAAAACGGAGAGGCTATCATACTCTGAACAAAGTAAAAAAAGCAGAAAAACAACAGTTAAAATCTCCAATCCTCTTTGAATAATTATATTTTTCGAATTTCTTAAATGGATTCGATTAATGCACATAATTCCTAATATAACCAATAAGCCTAAAGCAAGATAATGAAACAAGTGGACTTTTGCGTCCAAATATCCATTAAAAATAAGGTTGTTTATGTAAATAGACATATTCCAATTTACCAATAGCGGATACAATAATACAAAAAATAATGAAAAATACAGAATAGGCTTTTTAAAAAATGAATGATTATTGCCAGCATAATAAATAATTAAGCTAATGAAAAAAAGACTTCCCGTAATAAACCATCCAACCGAAAAATAATTAAATGTTCCTGTTAATTGGTTTAACAATGAAAAACCAATCCATCCAAAGGTAAAAAATAACGAGAATAATAGCTCTCCTCTAATCAAACGATTATATGTATTTTTTCTTAACCATTTTTTCGACAAAGGAATTTCCGCCTCTTTTAGTAGCCACCTACTTGCCAATAAAGCAATTACTACTGCTAAACCACTAATTACACCATGCCAAATCATTAACCCATTAGGGAGAATTATTTTTGCAATAACAATTGCAGGCAAATATGTATTTATCCAATAAAAAAGATAACAAACACTCATTATCACCATTGACACCAACGATATCCACATAGCAGCCTTTGCTTTATAGGTTTTGGCATAGAATAACATAGAAACGGTAAGTCCTGCTGTAAAAAGCAATATCATATTTTGATTCATTAATAGCGGCAATACTAAGGTTGCCAAAAATATGCTGGAAAAATGATGAGGTAGAACCCATGCAATGCTATTGAATCTCTTTAATAAATTTAAACCAAGTATGTTGAAAAGAAATAGTGCCAACACAAAAATCCATAGATAAGCAAAAGAGTAATATTTTAACAGCACAAAAGTAGTAGTTCCTAAAAAGAACAATAAGTTTGACCAAGTAAACACCAATTGTATCGATTTGCGAAGTGGGTTTTTCTCAGTATTAGAAGCAAATATATTAATTGCATAAAAAAGAAGATATAAAAGTGTGCCAATAATAAAAAACAATACCAAAAAATCAGGTTTAGAGTTTACCACAAACTTTCTGAGCCAAAATAGTCCAAAAAATGCAATGGCAAATAAGAAGTTGATAAAGTTTGTATGAGGTCGGTTGATTTTTTGACTTACAAAGTAAATCCCAATACTAAAAATTAAATTAAAAGCAAGTAAATATTCAATACGCATGCCATAATTTACACCGTATAGCAATACTGATGTGTAAAAATAGAAACATGTAAAAATAAGCTGTAAAGATTTCCGATGAAGGAAGGCAGCTATAAGAAGCAACAACGTTGAGAAAAATAGAAATACAGACGCAACAATAAAGTTTGGATAAAAACAACCTCCATAAAGACTATTAAATGTTAATACTGATTGAATTACAACCAAGTAAATTGCAATAATAAGTGAAGCGGGATGAGTAATTAAATTATATTTTTTGTAATAAATACTTGATCCTATTAATCCTAATAAGGCTGGCAGAAAATATAAAAGAATAGTCATTAATCCTTGCCCAGTTACTTCATTTACAGGTTCACCACTTGACGGACTAAGTAACTTCATTAATATGTCATAAATATTGTTTGACCCTTCTGATGAATTAAATGAATAATACATCCCTATTAAAAGAAAGGCAACTCCAAGAACAATAAATAAGCGAGAACTTAATAATCGTTCTAACCTACTTTCTTTACCACGCTTTGTTTTTCTTTTAGCTTTGTGTTTTTGATGCATAAATATTATTTTAATGATTTGGTAATCAGTGCTTAGCTCTCAGTAGCATTTACTGATTACTAAGTTCAAGATATTTATTTGATGACTTTCTAATAATTATTTTTTGAAACGCATTATTAAATATCATATATTCTACTCTTTTAATAAAAGATCTTTATAAAAATCATAAAGTATTTTACTTTTTTTATCCCATGATATCTCTTGCTCTGCAATTTCTCTATTAATTCTACCTTTTGTTATTAGGTTAGATTTATGGTCTATAATAAAATTTACATGTTTGCTAATTGATTCGATTGATAATGTACTAACAAAAAATCCTTTAGGATACTTATTTACAAATTCTATAACCTCTCCAACAGGATTTAACAATATTGGTCTTCCGCAAGCTAAATAGTCGCCCAAACAATTTGGCCACCCTGCTCTATTTGCAACACTATTCTCTTTGAAAAGCACAAAAACATCAACACACTGTAATTTTTCAAAATCTGTAGAATAATTAATCCAACCGTAGTTTATTAAAATTTCTTTAATTTCCTTTGATAAATTTTCTTCAAAAAATTTTGCCCCTCCAAAAAGTAGTATTTTTACTTTTGATTCTATTTTAAATTTTAATACTACATCAACTAATAGCTTTATTTCCTCAATATCATGCCCCATAGCATCAATATATCCAAATGTTACACGATTTTTATCTATTCCATATTTCCCTTTCAAAAAATTATTATTTTCAAGAAATGGTATTTTATGTACATCTGCCCCACCATGTAATTTAATAATTTTTCCTTTAATATTTAATGAAAGTGCCCTTTGCATTAATAGATCCGAAAGAACTACAACACCATCCGCGAATAACTTATCTTTTATTTCATATTTTATTTCATATCGACCAAGTACGGTTTTAAATAATTTACTTTTCCTTTCATACATGCCTCCTTTACCAAACCAATCCCACCACTCGGCTACATATTTTGATTTATGAATTTTTTTATGAATTCTACATATAATTCCTGATTGCGGTCGGTGTCCTTCATCAGACTGTACTATGTCAAATTTTTTAAAAACAATATAGATTATTTTTAAAAATAAACTAATAAAACCAAAACCCTTAGATGTAATTTTTTGTGGTACAATATCAGGAAAAATTAATACAATAACATTATTTATTATTTTTCTTTTTATGAAGAAGGATAAGTGCGGATTAGTAGTAACAATCGTAACGTTACAACCTAATTTAGCCAACCCTTCCGCAATAGGAAAAGTCCTTCCCCAACCACCTTTTTCAAAAATACCAAAATGTGCAAATAAAATTTTCATTTTGTCTAATAATAATCCTAAAATCTGCAAGGATTTTTGTTATTACCTTATTTTAAATCTCAGACAATTATAGAGTTACTCTGTTCGATTTTATGTTTCTTTTGAATAGCTTGACAAACAAATGGATATCCTATAAAACAAAGACTCCAAAAAAATGGGAGTAAAAAATAATTTTCCGAAAACCCTAAAACAAGAATAATAAGTAAATAATAATAAATTGTAAATTTGTTTGTCCAATTATAATACCTCGTTATTTTTTTGAATGATATTACATAATATGCAAAATACAAAACAAAACCAATTAATCCATACATCACAAGAAAATCTGTTGTTCCATTATTTCTATTAATAGCTTTTACACCCTTATCAAATCTACTTTCATTATATTTGCCTCGTCCTGCAAGTGGATATTCCTGGAAATCAGCTAAATCAATAATTGCACTTGAAAATCTATTTCTATGTGAAGTATATGAGATAGTTGAAGTGGACGTTTCGATTTGATCCGTTAATTTATCTTTTAAAAAAGGTAGTTTTTGAAATGCAAAAAATGAAATCGGAATAAATACAATTAAAAATATTATTGGAGTTATTAAATTTTTATACTTTACTAAAATTAAAACTATAAACAAAAACAATGCAAGATAAGCTGTTGTTGATATTGTTGTTA
>CAYTJB010000034.1:5685-15087 GCA_964437995.1 uncultured Bacteroides sp.
TTGTTGTTAAAATACCAATTATTAAAATAAGATTTTTTCGATCAAAAATTTTTTGGTTTGTAATGAAATTTAGAACAAGTGCTATCATTAAAAACCCCGAAAAGGCACCTGGTTCCCAAAAAGGTCCAGAATTTCTTGTTAATGCTCCCGTATCCCCAAAGTTTGTGTGATAAATAATATAGCTCAAATCGTCAAATCCATTTACTCTAAAAGGTCCGTAAGATGAAATTAATTTTCTAAACCCACCACTAATGAAAGAAGGAAACCAGAAGAAAAAACTTAAAATAGTTAAAAAATACAATATATTCACATAAGTTTTTGTAAAAGAAATGTTTAAAACACTAACTATTGTATAAGCAACTATAATTTTAAAGAAAAATCCAATCGCTGTATTTATTGGAATACCCTTAAAAGTGTTAAATTGAATAGCTGTAAGTACAAAAAAAACACATAGAAAAATAATGAAAGACCTTTCAGTTTTATGTTTTCTTAGCATTAATACTGGTATTGTTATTAACAACAGTAAAATAATTATTGTATTATCATATTGTAAAAAATATGGAAATCCACTTATTGCAACCAATAGTGTAACTAGAAGATAATCAAAGTATTTTGTATATTTATTTTTCAATTTTTAAAAATATTAATAATCCAACTATTTATTGAATATGTTTGAACAGAATAATGATCATTTGAAATGCTTCTGAAAATAAATTCTTTATCTATTTCGGGTTTGTTTCTATTTATCGTAGATATTATTTTAGAATTAAAAAATTCTGCTGACAAAATACGATCATTTGTTGTTATTAATTTACATCCACTTCCTAATACTTCAAATGTTCGCATTGTTAGTCCTTTTTGTTTGAAGTTTTGGTAGTCTATTACACAAAGTGATTTCTTATACAATGCTGCAATTTCGGATAGTGTTAATTTTTTAAATCTAACTCCATGGTAAATTTTACCTTTTAATAAACTTTTGATGTAGAAGTTAAAGGAACAATATAAATATTTGTAAAAAACTATTCCTTTTAAATTACATTCTTTTTCAATTTTGCAAACAAATTCATATCTGTTTTCTGAATCACCTATACCACCTATAAAAACTAAATCATATTTTTTAGCTTTTATAGACAAAGTATTAAAATCATTGGTAAAAAATAAAGGCAAATAATGTATATTAGAATTTAATGAACAATCGTAACTGTCAAATGAGAATACTTTATCAAAATATTGAATATAGGGAGTATAATCTCTTGCCTCAATAGAATCCCAGTTGTAATTAATAAATTTTGATTTTAAATTAGTTTTTTTTAGTTTTTGAAAGAACTCATGAGTTAGAAAGAATGGATATTGAATAAGGATATAATCGTAATTAATATTTTTTATTTTTTTTAATATGCGATTTTGCTGGTATATTCTAAACTTATTATATAATTTAAGATTTGTATTGAGTAAAAATGTAGAAATAATGCTTCGTCGTTCGACAAAGAACATATCAACACTTCCGTTTAACGATTCTATGGCTTCTTTTATCCTTTTCGGGTATTCATGAAAAGGTGTGCAAATGAATAATACTTTTTTGTTTGTTAGCATTTTTTATTTATAAAGACCTTTTCTTTTCATTATTTTTATTGCGTTAGAATAATTATCTTTTTGTATTTTCTGAGAATTAACCCATTCACAAAATTTTAAAATTCCATTTTGAAAATCAACTTTTGGGGTAAATGATAACTTATTTTTTATTTTACTTAAATCTGCATAATTATGACGAATATCTCCAAGTCTGTAATTGTTTGATATTTCGATTATTATATCTGAATTAAAATTGGTTTTTAAAGTTGAAGCTATGGTTAATACATCAACAGCTTCATTAGATCCAACATTAAAAACATCATTAGTAACTATATTATTTTCTAAACCAAGTATTGTAGCATCTACCACATCATCAATATATACAAAATCGCGACTTTCTTTACCATCTTCAAAAATATTAATATTATTCCCGTTTTTTATTTGTGTACTAAAAATTGATATTATTCCCGTATACGGATTTGATAAAGATTGACCTGGTCCATATACATTTTGATAACGAAAAGCTATAGATGGAATACCTATTGACTTACCAACTGTGAGAAGCATTTGTTCTTGTACTTGTTTTGTTATAGCATAAACAGAGGATGGATGAATTATTGATTCTTCATCAGTAGCTTCTAACGATACTTCGGTACCACAAATTGGACATTTACATTCAAAATCACCTTTATTCATAAAGCTTTCTTCTCTTGAAAGCGGATAAACAATACCATCTTTACTGCATAAATACTTTCCTTCGCCATAAATTGCACGTGATGATGCAATAATTAATTTTTTTACACTATGAGTAGTATTAGATAGAATATCTAACATCAATGAGGTTCCGCCAATATTTACATCAGAATATTTTTTGATTTGATACATTGATTGTCCAGTACCTGTTTCAGCTGCTAAATGTACAACTGCATCTTGGTTTTTAAGAGCTTCTATCCAATTACTTCTTTTAGTTACGGAACCTTTAATAAAGTTAATCTTTGCTTCAACGATTGATTTATATAAAGGAGAGTCATTAATTGGTTCTTCTCCATGTATTTGCTTAGATAAATTATCTAAAACAGTAATATTGTAACCAATCTTCTGTAATTTTAAAGCTAAATTTGATCCTATAAAACCAGCACCACCAGTTATTAAAATATTTTTCATACATTTTCTAAAAAGAAAAATAAAAGAAACAAGAATTGTTACTACTCAACTTTTTGCCAAATACCTTTTTGTTGATTATATTTTTTTATTACCCTAGCAGGAATACCAACAGCAATTGAGTAGTCAGGAATGTCTTTAGTAACTACAGCATTTGCACCAATTACGCAATTTTTACCTATCGAAGCACCGATTATACAAACATTCTCTCCAATCCATGAGCCTTTCCCAATAATAACCGCAGACAATTGAATAATGCTTTGATCAATAACAGGTACATTTATATTTGTATAATTATGTAAATTATCGGAAATATAAACTTTATCTGCAATTAATACTTTTTCTTCAATATGAATTCCTTCAGTGGCATAAATATGACAATAATTACCTATCGCACAATAATTATCAATTTTAAGTACCAATTTACTCGTCATATTTCCTTTTGGCCCTGATAACCAAGCATTGTTTAAGATTGTAACATTATTACCAACAATTATATTTTGTGGATTATTAAGAATGATGGGGTTTATTATTGTAGAACCTTTTCCAAAATACCTGAAAACATGTTTATAGTAAAACAACACTTTCCCGGCAATCATGATTGCATTTAATTTGCCAATTACTCTATAGATAAATTTGCCAATAATCATATTTATTGTTTGTGTAAATTTGCACTATTCTAAAAAGGAATGATTGTGATTTATTCTTGGGAACTTGTGTTAAGTTCGCCCCAATTTTCTTTCTTTATATTTACTTTCCAAAGTGATTTTTTATTAATAAAATAATAACTGTAAAGGATAAATAAAATAAAGATTAAGACAAGCGATTTAATAATAGCCATAATACTAAGCGAAAAATCAAAAAACCGAGACCCAACAAAAACAAGTAATCCCATAAAAAGTACACTTGCTAAATATGTCCAAAAAACAGGATTCAATCGCACAGCAGCATTATATAGTATTTCAAGTGGTTGAAGAAAGAGTATGGCAATCATGCCAGGTAATAAATACCAAACCCATTTGGTTGCAAACAAATGCTGTGGTAACACTATTTTAACTAAAGGCTCCATAAACAAAAGTGTTACCAAAATAACTATTATTGAATAAATAATATTAAAAATAATATAATTTCTCAACACACGTTTTGCACCTTCAAATTCACCAATTGAAAATTTATGCACTGCTGGTGGGAAAAATAATTTATTAACCGACAAAGGAACCATCATAAAAAGTGTAGCATAAAAAGTAGGAAGATAAAACATGCCTAAAGCTTCTGTGTTTAAAAAGGAAACAATACTCCAACGTTCTATCTGGCTATGTAATTGAACAAAAATACCTGCAAGAAATGGAATAAAACCAAATGAAAGTATCCAACGATACCTTTTTACATTAAAATAAAGTGCAGTTGGAAGCAAATAAGGATATTTTATATAAGCAATAAGCACATATAAAAAAGGAGCGGAAAAAATTGTTATTAAAGCTCCCCATAATCCCAAAAGAGGAATACTAAATAAAAGTACAAGTGAAATAAAAGTGGATAAAATTTCTAAATAATTTAATGCTTTAAAACTCATATGAGCAGAAAGTTGATTATTAATCCAATTTGAAATCATGGTAATAATACCAAAAATGATGGCTGAAATTATTAATCCAAAATTAGTTCCGAAATCATAATTAAAAAATTTTAACCCGATTGCTGTTATCGCTATTATGAAAGTTAGTATCCCAAAAAAAGTATAAATTAAATTGTTGATAGTATTTTCTTCTTCTTTTGGTTTTTTTAATGAAAATATCCTGTATCCTCCATTTAATAATCCTATTTGAAACATTCCAAACAATGCCATAATAGTTGAGATAATTGTTATTATGCCCAAATCTGTAAAATTTAGGAATTTCATAAATACAAAAGACCTGATAAATTTTAAAAAAGAAGTTAAGATATTAATAAGAATATAGTTCAGTTTATCTTTGTTCTCATTTTTATAAATGAGTAAAATGTTTTTAAACAAATTATAGTATTTTAAAAATTTTATTAATTAAGCCCAAGTTCGCTCTCAATAGCGAAAACAATATTTTTTAAGTTCTGTTCTTCATATAATTCTTCATTTGGAAAAGGCATTCCTTTGTAACTATATTCTAAGAGTTGAGAAATAAATTTTATCACAGACTCTTTGGTTGGATAAATATAACTCTTTTTACGAATTTCTGTTCTTAAGTTTTCAAATGAAGTAAACTTATTAATAAAGGGATATTTGTCATAAAACATTTTTCCTAGCAAATATACTGGTTTGCCAAGTATAAGTGCTTCCCATCCTAAATGACTCGTTAATGTTATAATTAGGTCTGTTTTTTTTATAATATCATAGCTAATTATTGAAGATGGTAAATAATATAAACAAGAGGTATTTTTATATAATTCTTGGTATTTTTTTGTAAGTAACATTCCGGCTTGAGCTGGATGTTCTTTTACCACCAACACTTGATTAACACCTAAGCATTTTGAAATGTTTTCAATTAATGCAATCTGATTACTAAAAAACTCCGATAAATATGCAAGAGATGCTTCAGGTTCGTAGTGCAACGGATAAAGAATTACCTCATATTCAGCAAAATCACTTATTGTATTATATTTTACAAAAAAGGTTTTTAAAGATCTTTCAAAATAATTTATGGCTGCTGTTTTATTATCTTCATAAGCATTTGAACTTCCAAATATTACATTTAAACATAATTTTAACAATCCCTTACTTGCACTTAGGATATTTCTGTATTTATTTTGGTTTAAATAAGGAGTTAAATAATAAGGTCTTTCATTTTTCTCAATAATTTTTTTAGTGTATGTTTCTGCAAGTTGGGTTAAATCATAAGAAGGCGTTTTTAAAAAAACCGCATCATCTAAAGATAAACTCATGGGGTTAGAAACCCAATAAAAGTATCCATTGACAGGATTGGTCATCCATGCTTTGTAATGAATATTTCTTTTTTTTGCTTCTATATACAATACTTCAGAAATCTCAATAGCAACTTGTTCGTTAATTATAGCAATTGGTTTATAGGTTTCAAGAATTTCAGCCCAAAAAGATATTTCTTTTTTTAATATTTTTAATCTTTTGGTTATTTTATGTTTATTAAGAAATCTGTCTGATAAATAGGATGAATATAAATAAGATGAATGAACTCTGTCAACACTTTTGTTATATGTTTCAAAGCAAAAATCAACCTTAAAACCTTTTTTTTCTATATATTTTTTTTCTTTTACTGTTAAGGTTATATGAATAGAATCATACTTATCAGATTGTAATAAAGGAAATAAAACTTCTTGATATGCTCTTGAGAAAAAAACAATTTTTGGCTTCATAGAATTATTTTACGCGTTTTGCTGGAGAACCAGCATATATTGAATTTTCTTCTGCGTTAGTTAATAACACAGAATTTGCACCTATGCTTACATTGTTTCCAATTTTTAGATTACCCAAAATCGTTGTTCCTGCAAATATTGTAACATGATTCCCAATAGTTATTGTTTCGTTGGGACTATTTATATTTTTTTGTCCCAAGGTTACGCCTTGATGAATTGTGAAGTAGTTACCAATTTTATATCTTGGTCCTATTACGATTCCAAATCCATGTTGAATATTAAACCCTTTACCTATCTCTGTACTATAATAAATTTCACATGCAGTTCGTCTATGCATTAAACTTGCAAGATAGGATAAAATTGGGTTTTGGGAATCTTTCAAAAATATCTCACGTTCAATTCGATAAAGCAAAACAGCTTCCAAAGTAGGTTCAAGTTGAATTAATTCTATTAATTCTTTTTCTGAATTAATTTCTTTTCTTCCCTTGTACTTTACGTTGGCATCAAAAATTGCCTGTTCCATTGCACTATCTAAGTATAATTTAACAGACGCTAATTGTTCTTTAGGATAATAATAAAAAGTTTTACTTAAACAATTATCCAAATAATCATACAGATCTTTCATATCAACTATTTATTTCTATTTCAAAAAATTAGTTTATAGTCTTATTTGATAGGGTTTTTCAATTTCCAATGATTATTTACTTTTACGAATAACTCCGTATTATAAAATTTATCTACAATATCCCAAAACTGTCTTTCATTATAACCAAGAAATTGACAAAAATCTCTTAATGCAAGTTTATCCAAATCATGGTCATGTTTTTTTACTAATTCAATTGCTTCATTACGCGTAAGCAAGCCATATCTTACAAATCTAGCAGCATAGTCAGTAGCAGTTGCATGCCCAAATTTTGGATATTTTAACCAAGGATGTATAAGGTAAGCTCTGGTGTCAACTTGATCAAAATCTTCGATATGATGGGTTCTTCTCCATTCGTTGCGTAAATCGTTAAATCCAAATTTACTGGCAATTAAATAATTATTATAACTATTCCATTCCAAAAAATAACTAAGATAAATTGGTTCTAATTTATCTATTTGATCTTTGGTGGGAGGATCAAAAAATCCTAAATCATTTTTCTTAATGCCTTCTAATTTAAGTAATTCGTCAACTTCAATTCCAGAAGCAACACCATTTTCAATTTGTTCTTTTGCAGAGTATGTTTCAATTGCTCCAATCCCACCATATTCATAGCTAATATTTTCACCATATACTAAAAGTGGCGTATTAAATTTAACTGCCATTTGAAGAGGATATGTATAAATATATCTATCAATAAAATATGTTGGTTTAGCATATTTCTCAAATGTATATTTCATTATTGTTTTTTGGGCACGGATATTAGGTTTCATACTAATAATATCGCAACCAAATGCTTCTGAAATATTTTTTAAATTATGAATCCCAGCATCAGTTAATGGAAAATTATCTTCAACTGTTACTAATAAAGGGTTCATTCCCATTACTTCTTTCATGATATGGGTTTGGAAATGACTATCTTTTCCACCACTTACGGCAATCATGCAATCAAATCCATTTGGTCCGTTCATACCTCTATATTTGTCGCATAAAATTTTTAATTCTTCAAAACGTTTTTTATAATCAACTTTTTTGCGATTTTCATAAGATTGACATGCAGAGCAAACTCCTTCTGCATTAAAACTTATACCTGGACGTGTATCAGGCATAACGCATTTTGTGCAATATTTCATAGTATTAAATTTTTATTGGTTATTTATTAAAAGTTCTAAAAATTGCCAGTCAAGTTTTGTATCAATATCAATTGACTGGTATTCGTTCATTGGATATTTTACAATATGATTGAAATCTGTAAATGTATTATATTTTTTAATTGATTGAATATTTATTATGTATATCGCACCATTATATTCCCATACTTTTGGAGCATCTTGTCGCCGAATAAAATCTCCATTTTTTGATTTTTTTAAAAATCCGTTATCATCTTCTTCAAACAGATTGAAATATGGATTTGCTTTTGATTCCTTAACAGAAACAATCATGTCAATATTTTCTTTCCATAAAGAATAAGCTTCAAAGATATGTTTTGAATTTCTCAATGGGCTTGTTGGCTGCAAAAGAATTATTTTTTTGTATATACGTTCTAATTTTTTTTCGTAATGATCAATGGCATGGATAAGGACATCCCAAGAACTTGCTGTGTCATTTGCTAATTCATTTGGACGAACAAAAGATACTTTTACACCATAATTTTCAACTAATTGGATTATTTCAGGGTCATCGGAACTAACACAAATGTTATCATCTGTAGTAAGTTCCATCGCTGCGTCAATTGTATAATAAATTAACGGTTTCCCTGCTAATGGTAATATATTTTTTCGTGGTAATCCTTTAGACCCTCCACGTGCAGGGATTATAAAAAGACTATCGGTTATTTCCATTGTTTATATGTTTGATAATTTCTTGAGCATTTAAGTATTCTTGAGGCTGTCCGATATCAATCCAATAGCCTATTATTGGATTATGTATAATCTTTAATTTTTCTTTAATAATAATATCTAATAAATCTGTAATGTTAAAAAAAGTATCTTTGGGAATTCGACTAATTAATTCTCGTTTAAAAATATAAATTCCAGCATTTGCATATTTAGTAATAATTGGTTTCTCTTTAAACCCTTTAATTTGCTTATCTTTTTCATCAAAGATGGCGTAGGGTACTTTTAAGGTATAAGGAATGGATGCAATTCCCATGTCGGCATTTTGCTCAAGAACTTGTAAATATAAATCTTCTAAATCAATATCAGTAAAAATATCACTATTCATCAAAAGTATATATTCTGTTTTAAAATTATCTACTAAAGATAAAGCTCCGGCAGTACCTAAAAATTGGTTTTCTTGAATATATTCTATTTTAATATCTTTAGAAGTTCCATCTCCCAAATAATCAATAATTTGTTGTCCGAGATACTTAACAGAAATATAAATTTTTTCAATGCCATAAGAAATCAAACGATTAATATTGTGTTCAATAATTGGTTTGCCTGCCAATGGCAACATTGGTTTCGGAATGTTATCAGTAAGAGGACGTAAACGCTCACCTCTTCCTCCTGCCATTATCATACATTCAAGAGGGAGTATATTTTTTCTATTTTGAAGATCATATACTTTTATGATTTTCATTTCTTTATCAAGTACAGGTAATAGTTTTATTTCTCTATTTCTAATTTCTTTTATTTCTTTTACAGAATATCTTTCATTAACATAATTAA
>CAYTJB010000034.1:15097-18263 GCA_964437995.1 uncultured Bacteroides sp.
TATTTATTTTCAGAATATGAAAGCTTTGTAACATTAACTCCTTTAGTATAAAGAGCATATGCTTCTTCATATCCCACCTGGGGTTTTCCATATCTTTCATTAACATAATTAAATTTTGTAGTCATAAATTTACTAACCGTATCACTAAGAGAAAGTCCATTGATAAATCCTCTTCTAAAATCTCCATCAGTAGCAGTTCCAACCATTTTGCAATTAGAATCTTCTACAAATAATGTAAGACTGGAATGTCCTTCATTAAGCTTTTTTAATGCTTCAATTACAGAAGCATTATCGCAGATAATATTATTAGAATAGTTTTTCATTTTCGATATTATAGAAGCTTTTTTGAATAAGTTTACTTAGTTGGACGTTTTTTATAATCGAAAAAATTTCATTTGCAGTATTGTCTTTTTGGTACGGATTTGGAGCTTTTTTATATTTATTATTAAAGTCCAAGGAAAGAACTAAAAGTAGTTTCTCTCGAATATCTTTATAAGTTGGCTCGCAATCAACTACTGTATTAGCTTTTAACCTTCCTTGTTGTCGATTTCCAATATTGAGGGTTGGAATTCCAAAAGAAGGAACTTCTACTATTCCACTAGATGAGTTTCCAACTACAGCACTCATAAATTGTAATGCTGATAGGTATCTAAGTTGTCCCATTGAAGTAAATGCAATGGATCTATTTTTATTTTTTTCAACAAATTGATAAATCATTTGGATAATTATTCTACCACCTGCATCAGAATTAGGTAAGGTAAATATAATTCTCAGATTATCAACAGATAAAAGCGCTTGGAGTAAATTTTGTATTTGTTCTTGAGCAGTGTTATTTTCTAAGGTAACAGGGTGAAAAGTAACTAATACGCAGTTTTCGCCAAACTGAAAGTTAATATCTTCTTCAAGTTCTTGTCTGGAGAATAAATGAAGATGTTTGATATTATCAATACCTATTGCACCAACATTAAATACTCTACTTGGTTCTTCGCCCATTTGTATCACTCTTTTTCTATATTCTTCTGTTGAAGTAAAGTGAAGATGGCTCATTTTTGTAATAGCATGTCGAATAGCATCATCATAAGCTCCCTCCGTAATTTCGCCACCATGCAAATGAGCTATAGGTATTTTATAAAATAATGCAGCTGTTACTGCTGCTAATATTTCAAATCTATCGCCTAATACAAGCAATAAATTGGGTTGTAAATCTTCAAAAGCATCTGCAAAACCTATTGTAGCTATACCTACAGACTTTGCTGTAGCATTGGCTGTATCCGAAGATAAAAGCATTTGAACTTTTTTATCAATCTTAAAACCATCTGCTTCAATTTCTTTATATGTTAAGCCAAACTCAGGAGATAAGTGCATATTGGTAGCAATAATCTGAAGGCATAATTCAACATCATTATCGATTAATTTCATTAATCGACTGAGTAAGCCATATTCGGCTCTACTTCCTGTAACTATACATATTTTTCTCATATTAAATCATCCTCTTTATATGATTTTTTTGCTTTGCTACCTAATATTTCATACCACCTCATTGGAGAAATTCCATTGCCGGGACGTTTGCAGCATATATTATTTTCTGTTAGTAGTTCTCCTATTTCTATATTTCTGGAGGCAACTATACTTTTACGAGCAATTTTAATATTTTTTTGTTCGCTTTCTGTAACTTTTTTTATCCCATTGCCTAAGGCTTTCTCTATGTTTCTTATCGCAATTACCATTTGGTTCAATTCAAAAGGTTCTAAACTTGCTTTATGGTCAGGTCCTTTCATCGTTTTATCCAACGTAAAATGCTTCTCAATAACTGAAGCTCCCAAAGCAACCGCAGCAATTGGGACTTCTATTCCATTGGTATGGTCGGAATAACCATATTTAATATCAAAAGTATTACCAATGGTAAGCATCGCTCTTAAGTTTACATCTTCCATAGAGGTTGGATATTCTGTATTTGCATGTAAAATTACAATTTTATTTTTAGCTGTCCCATTAAGAGTCAAAATTTCAAGAGCCTTTTCAATATCACCAAGATTTGACATTCCAGTAGATAAAATAATTTCTTTATTCAATTTGGATATTTTTTCCAAATAGGGTAGATTTGTTATTTCTCCGGAAGAAATTTTAAAGATATTAATTCCTAAATTAGTCAACAGATCAATACTTTCTAAGTCAAAAGGAGTAGAAAGAAATATAATTCCTTTAAATTTGCAATAATCAAAAAGTATTTGATGTGATTGTATATCCAACTCAAGTTTTTTTATCATCTCATATTGAGACTCTTTCATTGATGTTGTTTCTTTTTGGTAATCTGCTTTTTTAGCAGATTTACTTACTAATTTTTCTGCTTTAAAAGTCTGAAATTTAACAGCATCAGCACCTGCATTTACAGCAACATTAATTAACTGTTTAGCCAGTTCAATGCTTCCGTTATGATTAACGCCCGCTTCGGCTATTATAAATGTCTTCATTTTACTTTGATTTTTCTTGCTGGATTTCCAACCCAAATTTCGTTATCAGATACATTTTTTAGTACAACAGAACCCGCTCCGATGATAACATTTTTACCAATCGTTATTCCTTGTTTTATTGTTGCATTTGCACCAATAAAACTATTTTCACCAACAAAAACATTACCAGCTAAAACTGCTCCGGGTGCTATATGTGTGAAATTACTAATAATACATTCATGTTCTACAATGGCTGCTGTATTAATTATAACTCCTTTTCCAATTGTAACCAAGGGGTTAATACAACTTCCCTGACAAATTAAAGTACCAGCATCTATCTTTACATTGTTGGAAATATTTGCTTTTGGACTGATGGCTGTTGCAATTAAAAGCGATTTTCTCAATAAAAAATTCATACTATTTTTTCTACTAATATTGTCACCAATAGCAGGAAATACATGTATATCAGATATGTTTTTTGAAAAATCATACTCCTTTTCATAGCCAAGATAGTTGAGTTGAAATGGATTGCTTGCTGCAACTTCTTTTTCAAAATAGCCAATAATATCGTAACCAACTTGTTGTAAGGTATCTGCAACCACTAAAGCATGCTCAGAATATCCAATTAAAGCTACTTTTTTCATGTGTTTAAAATTTATTGATATTTAATGGTATAAGAAAACCGCTAAGCGGTTAAAAACTTAAGAATTTATAAT
>CAYTJB010000035.1:0-13697 GCA_964437995.1 uncultured Bacteroides sp.
TGAATGTAGGGCAGAGCAAATAATTAAAGCAAAAAATTGCACAATAGGAGAAGCCAAAAAACTTGCCAATGATATTGATCATAAACGCAATGAACTATTAAAAATAATGAGCAATAATTGTTTTAATGAGTCTGTTTTCGACTTAACGTATAATTGTCGGTCTTTTAGTAAAGAAGAAATTGCCGAATCAATTATATACCATCTTGGGCTAAAAGATTTCGCTTGAATATTTTATTTTGAATCCAACTCTGTAAATCGCTCGGTTTCATTATTAAATATAAACCCTGTATAACTATCGTAAGAAAAATATTTCGGAATAGCATCGGCAGGTAGGTTCTCTTTTATATATTTATTCATCAAGTAGTTAAAGAAATAGTTCGTGCTTCGTTGAGCCGAATAATTAGTTAATTGATAAATATCTGGCAATGTAATTGGAGTAATTCTGTATTGATAAGAAACACTATAATTAACGTTATCAAGAAGAAATTGGCTTTCAAGCTTATCCATTTTTGAAAAAGTACTGTAAAAAACTTTCTCAGGTTTTATGCCCGAAGTTGAAAATTCAAACCAAAAATTCAAATTAACTGTATTTAGCGTATGGTCTTGATAATAAACCAATGAGTTGAAAAAAAGTTCTTCATCTCTATAAAAATAATCATCTTCGCTCATTTCAACTTGTGCAATGTTTAACGTATATTTTGTGGTTTCAAGAGCTTTGAATGTAGCAATACTATCTTTGGTAAATACTTTAAAACCATAAGATTGGAGTTCTATTTTAATCTTTTCGCAAAACTGACTTAAAAGTTTTACATCACTGACAGAGTCTAAATACAATGGTTTGGCTACCCACAATGAATCCTGTTTGGGTGCATTTAACAAATCAAAGTTAGGCATTTTTTTTAATTTTTCGTTTGTAAGAATCAACCGATCAGTGCTAAGCAATAAAATAGGAATTTCTTTTTTGGCTTTTACAAATTCTCTTGCTAATTTACGCTCAGCAGAACACGAAACAAGCAATGTAATTAAAATTGCTACAAAAAAAAGTATTTCTATTTTATTATATTTCAAAAGTTTAGGTTTTTATTATTGAAATTACTAACGCTAAAAAAGCAAAATTATTTTTGTTCAAGCATTTTTTGTCCAAATGCTTTTCCGTATTCTAAGCACTTATTAAACTGCTCGTTATGAGGCGTAAACTTAATAAATAAACCTTCACCTACAAACTTTAATTTTAAATTACTTAAATTGCTTTCTATTATTTTAGCTCCTTCGCCACTCCATCCGTAAGAACCAAAAGCACCGGCTAATTTCCCTTTGTCGCGTATTGGATTAATAAGTCCAAATAAAGTGTAAACCGGCATCAATATATTTTGATTTACTATTGGACATCCAACAATAATGGCATTACTTTTGCCAATTTTTTCGTCCAAATCTTTAACTGATATATTTTCAATATCACAAACATCCACTATTATATTGCCACTTAGCTTAATACCTTCGGCAATTTTTTCAGCTAATTTTGCAGTATTCTTATATGCTGATACGTAAGTTATTAAAACCCTGATTTCATTGGGTACAATAGTTGCTAATTTTGCATATTCTTCTGTTTTATCAACATAATACTTCCATTTTTCAATTAGTAAAGGACCATGTCCATTGCAAATTGCTTTAATTTCTAAAGGACGTATTTTCTCGATAGCTTTCAACATAAAGCGACTGAATGGCTTTAAAATAACATCAAAGTAATATTTAAAAGAATCATCCCAATTCTCAATTTCGTTATCGTACATTCTTTCATCGCAAAAATGAGCACCGAAAGAATCGCAAGTAAACAGCACTTTGTCTTCTTCTAAGTATGAATACATTGAATCGGGCCAATGCAGGTTAGGAGCACTGATAAATTTTATTTTTTTGTTGCCTAAATCCAATACATCTCCATCTTTTACAATAAGATGTTTAAATTCTTCGCCCAATAAATCATTTAAGTAGCGAATAGCATTTCCGCTACCAATTACAGTTGCATGAGGAGCAACTTTTAGTAAGTTTTTTAAATTGCCAGAATGATCTGGTTCTGTGTGATTTAAAATAATATATTCAATATCGACAGGATTACAAACTTTTTTGATTTTGTGCAAATAAGTATCCCAAAATTTTTCTTTGGTTGTTTCAACTATTGCTTTTTTTTCGGCATTGATAAAATAGGAGTTGTAAGTGGTGCCATATTTGGTTTCCATTACTACATCAAATGTAACTATATCGTAATCTAATACTCCTATCCATGTAACATCATCAGTTACTTTTAAAATTTTATTATCAGTCATATTTTTAATTAATTATTATTTCGTTTTTTAAAAAAGTGTCATTTGTACAGGTTCATCGCCATCTTCTTCATCTACTTTTCGTTCCGAAACATTTCCAAAATCTTCAAATGGATCAAGTTTGGTTTCAATTTCTTCAATTTCGGTTGACAATTCAATGGTGTTTTCATTTTCGTAAGGCAAAGGTTCAAGCATAATTACTTCTTTTACAAAGTGATTTGATAATCTTTTGCCTTTTGCTTTAAAGCCTTTTGCAGCAATAAAATCAGCCAACAAAACAATTTCATCATCAAAATGCTTGCCATTTTTTATATCATCATAAATAATTTGGGCTTGTGGCAGCCAATCGTTAGAAACAGCATATACAACAGAATCAGGATGTTCGCCTAAGAAATCTTGTTTTTTATCCGATTCTTCTATTTGAAATCTTTTAACATAAGGTTTTTGAATTTCGCCATCGTAATATACTACCGAAATTACTTTTTCAGGATTATATTTTTCGATAATAATCATATCCTCATCAAAATGATTGGATAAATCAAAACTCAATAATCGGTAATATCCCGATTTCATTATTGTTAAGATTTTATCGGTAGTTTTAAAAGCTCCTAAGTAAGTGCCTCTTGTTTCGGTATTTATCCTCATAACCGTTTCGTCGTACCAAATATTTCTGGCACCTAAGGTAGAAACGCCTTCGCCTTTTAAATCTACTTTTTTAACTAAATGCTTGGTTAAAATATTACCTTGAGAACTCCTTCCTTTGATAGCTAACTCGCTGAAATCAAAATCAAAAAGAGTTTTTTTAAGCTTTGGCTTAGGTTTTAAGATTACTTTTACCACTTCGGCTTCTCCGTTAGGATTGGCGGTAAAATAAAGTACTTTACTTGCTTTGCTGCCTTTTGTTAAATCGTATTCTTTATCGCGAGTTACGCCAACTACAGCAAATCGTTTCACATAAGCACTTCCTTTAATGCCGTCTTGATAAACCATATTGTAAATAGTACGTTCGTCGTTTTTACGGAAAACAGCAATATGTAAAATGTTTTGTCCGACAAATACTTTTTCTGCAACTTTAGTTACAATAAAGGTTCCATCTTCTCTAAAAACGATAATATCGTCAATATCAGAACATTCGCCAACACATTCGTCTTTTTTCAGTCCCGTTCCAGCAAAGCCTTCAACTTTATTAACGTAAAGTTTTTCGTTGGCAACAGCTACCATTGTAGCTTCAATTATTTCAAAATTGCGAAGTTCGGTTTTACGTTCTTTGCCTTTTCCATATTTTTTCTGAATGCGTAGAAAGAAATCAATAACATATTGGGTTAAATGTGCCAAATCGTATTCTACTTGTTTGATGTCGTCTTCAATGGCTTTAATTACATCATCGGCTTTGTTTGAATTGTATTTTGAAATGCGGTCAATTGGAATTTTTCGCAATCGCAAAATGTCTTCTAAGGTTACTTCTCTTACTAAATTTTTGGTATAAGGTTTGAGTCCTAAATCAATGGCTTCGTTGATTTCAGCATCAGTTTTACATTTTTTCATATCTTCATACACTTCTTTTTCGATAAAGATGCGTTCTAAAGATACAAAATGCCATTGCTCAAGCAGTTCGCCTTTTTCAATTTCTAATTCAAGTTTGAGTAAAGCAACAGTATTGTCTGTTGATATTTTTAGGATTTCCCTTGCACCTATAAATCTGGGTTTTCCACTATCAATAATGCACGAATTTGGCGAAATAGATACTTCACAATTGGTAAATGCGTATAACGCATCAATGGTGGTATCGGGAGAAATTCCGGGTGCTAAATGTATCAGTATTTCAACATCACGGGCGGTATTATCGTCTATTTTACGAATTTTTATCTTGCCTTTGTCGTTGGCAATAATAATGGATTCTATTAATGTAGAGGTTGTTACACCAAAAGGCAATTCGGTAATTACCAATGTTTTTTTATCTAACTGGTTAATTTTGGCTCTTATCCTTACTCTTCCGCCTCTTAAACCATCGTTGTACTTAGTTACATCAGCCATTCCGCCAGTTGGGAAATCAGGCAATAGTTCAAAGTCTTTCCCTTCGAGTATATTGATAGATGCTTCGATTAACTCATTGAAATTATGGGGTAATATTTTAGATGCCAAACCTACGGCAATACCTTCTACACCTTGAAAGAGTAACAATGGGAATTTAACAGGTAACGTAATAGGTTCTTTGTTTCTGCCGTCATAAGAGGATTTCCATCGGGTAGTTTTAGGATTGAAAACCACATCCAATGCAAATTTCGACAAGCGAGCTTCGATGTATCGAGGTGCTGCTGCACTATCGCCTGTGTGTACATTGCCCCAGTTTCCTTGACAATCAATTAATAAATCTTTTTGTCCTAATTGCACCAAAGCATCGCCAATAGAAGCATCGCCATGAGGGTGATATTTCATAGTATGTCCGATGATGTTGGCTACTTTGTTGTAACGACCATCATCAAGCTCCTTCATGGCATGTAATATCCTTCGTTGTACGGGTTTTAAACCATCATTTACTTCGGGTACAGCACGTTCGAGTATTACATAAGAGGCATAATCCAAAAACCAATCTTTGTACATGCCTGTTAAGTGCATGGTTTTACGGATTTCTTTATTGGAATCATCGGTTACAAAACCGCTTTCGTTTATTTCAGTGTTTTCTTCCATTTATCAATCTAATATTCTTTATTATCCCGATTTACTTCCTTACGTGTAATTTTTTTTGTTACTCTCGAATCAAGAATAAACAAGTTGCGTAACTTTGATAGCTTGTTCCTTCCCAATTGAAGTTTAGTCGAAATTGATTGAAGTCAATATTTCTATTTTGGTTTAAATAGTTATTAATGCCATCGCTTAGAATATCTTTATTTCTTTTCAGTTTCCAACTTTCCTCAAGGTTATTTCTGTCAATAAGAACAAGAAAAAATCTATTGGCTGCATCAAATCTTCTTGTTCCTTGATTCTCATAAAACCAAACAATCAATTCATTTGGATTTTGAATAGTCTCATTAATAATATCTTTTCTAGATTGGTAAAAAGATTGTATAAATACTTTTGCTTCATCACTCTGATTTTCAGTAATACGTGTTAATAATTCTTGATAAAGCACATCGGCAGTAGCATTTCTATCAATATTAATTCTATTTTTTCTTGCGAAGGATTTTAGCTCTGTCAGCTCAGGTTTTAAGCCTCTTTGCTGCCTTTTCAGTTTCATAAAACCATCAGGAAAATAAGTTACCTTTAAATCAAAAGGAAAATTTTTCCAAAAGAAATCAACTTTCTTAACAAGTCCAACAGCTGGTAAAACATCAGTGTGGTCTTTGAACATATCTTCAATTAAAATTGAAGTCCAATGGTTATACCACGAACAAAGGATATAACCTCTTAATCTTGGAGTTAAATCGTTTTCAATACTATTAAGTAACTGTGTGTAATCAGAGATTTTTTTTACATAATTATTAACGATTGTTTGTTCAACAGCGTTTTGATAAAACCCGCCCCAATTAAAAAGCGACAAACGATATAGCTGAGTATAAAGATTCTCTTCATTGCCAACTCTTTCTTCTCTTTCTTTTTGATAAATTTGCCTAATAAAAGCGTCAAGTGTTGCTTCTGGTATATTTTGACAAAACAAATGTTCAAAAAGTTGTCTACTGGAAATATTTTCAATATTAATATTAGTAATTTGAGCTAAGTTTCTTAAAATTTCTGCTCTTGAGAGAGAGCGAAGTTTGAGAAAATAATTTCCCCATTGATGTGTAAGAATTATTTCAAATATTTCTTGCATAGTTTAAATTCTTAGATTTACCAGTATCTCTTAATTTTTTTAAGAGATAAAATATTTTTGTTTAGGGCTGCAAACAAATAAAATTTCTTGACTTCCTGCTACACTTCCTTTGCCTCCTCTGCCATTATAATAAGTTTTAGTCTCAATTTTTACATTTCTATATTTTGAAATTAATTTTTCAAATTCTTCAACATCAGGATAACTACGATTATTATAGCTAATTAACCAATTAGGAATTTCCTCTGAAAGTTCAAATAGTTTTTCAAAAGATGAAATCACATCTCTTTTTTTATCAAAACCACTAAAACGCTGTGGTTCGTAACGTTTTATTCCATTTACAAATTGTTTATCTTTCCAATACTCTGTATAAGTTTCGAGTAAATGATAAAATCCTTGATAATCGGCATGACTATCGCAATATGGCGGGTCGAAATATGCCAAATCAACATTCTTAACCGTTGGCAATAAATCTAAGATGTTTTGATGAAAGCTTTTATTTTCTTGTTTATTATCAAATATAGCATTGTTATATTTTGGCAATATTTCCTCAAAAAGTTCTCTAATAGGTCTTACTAAACTTCTGTTACGTTTTATTCTTTCGGGGTCATTTGCATAAGCTAATGCTTGAGTATGCCCAAAATGCCCCATAGTAATCTTTCTTGTCATACTACGATTAATAACGGTGTATGCAAGTGCTTGTTTGTAAATATTACTTAACAAAGAAATATTAGCTCTAAAATTGTCTAAGAAATTTGCTTCTGCTTTTTCAAAAAAAACATTGGTAAATGTATTTTCAATTAACTCAAAGTCATTCTTATTTTTAGCTGGTTGAAAAAGCAATTTTAAGTCTTCTTTTGTAAGTTTGATTTCGTTATTTTCAATAAGTGCTAATCCTATTTGGTTGTTAAAATTAAGAAAGTCGTTGGTTATAGTTTTAAATCCTAGTTGTTTAAAAAGAAATGCAACTGATTGAGACCCTGCAAAAGCGTCAATAGCTGTTGTTATATTATTGGGAATATATTTTTTTATCCAAGCTAAATGAGTGTGTTTTGCACCCAAATATTGTGGCTCTGGAAATTGGAAATTAAAATTTGTATATTCTTCAAATAACATTTTTATTATCGTTTTTTTCTATAAAAGATTATTATTTTATAAGTTTTAGAAACCTATAAGTGTTGATTTTAATGACAACTGTATTACTTCCATAATCGTATTAAAACAACTTCTCCTAAAAGGAAAATCAGGGCTAAAATTACAAACAATTTCCATAATTTAATGCCTTGATTGATTTCTTTTATCAACAATCCAAGGTGTTTTTTTCCACTTTCGATGAGTGTAAAATTAGTGAGTTGTTTATCTTTTATTTGTTGTTCTATTTCTTTAATTGAGTAAAAGTCGAGTCGGGATTCGTTGCGGTCGTAGTTAAAAGAAATATCAGAAGCTAATTCTTTTCCTGCAAACAACTGGTAATTTCCTGCTTGTTTTACTTGGTTGTGAAACATAACTTCTATCTGCGAATCTATGTTTTTATGTTCGGGAATAATCTCAAAGCCAGCTTTTTCGCCTTTTAGCTTTAACACATCTTCGCCTTGCAAATTAATATTTTTTAAAGATATGGATTCATCATTGCCAATAGTGTAAAACAGTTTGCTATTGGGTTGGCTTTGTAAAGCAATGTTGAACAATGCAGGTACAAAAATAGCATGTCGCGGAAAATTACTCCACGTTGCATCTAATGGTACTGCTGATTGATACATAATACCTTTGCCAGTGATGGTTGCACTCAAAAAATCTTTTCCATTAAGCATTTTCAACAAATATTCTTTACGAGTAAGTTGATTGTTGACATAAGTGTAAAACGAAAATACTTTGGGTAAATCAATATTTTCGGGTATTTTTTCAAACACATCGGCAAATACAGAATGATGAATATTAAGCTGCTCCACTTTGGTATCGGTAGAATCTTTGGTTTCGTAAGTATTAATATTCAACACATTGGAAAATTGGCGATAACTTTCCATATCTATATTTATGGCTGGAAATATTAAAATGCTTCCACCATTATCAACGAATCTTCTTAATTCTTGAGTTAAGCCTGTTGATATGGTTTTTAAACCGTTGAGAACGATTAAATCGTTGTTCCGAAAAGCTGCAAAATCAATATTACGTTCGTTTACATTGCTAAGTGTAAAAACAGAATCAAGTTGGTAAATTTTATTAAGATACGGGCTTTCCTCAGTACCATTGATGACTAATATTGGGATATTTTTTGCTACATTGTATGAGAAATAAAATTTATCATCATAAACAATCGGATAATCGGTAAGTTCAACGTATCCACTTTGAAAACCACTTTCGGTAATTCGGTATGAAACACTTATGGTAAGTTCGTCTTTTTCTTTTATATCAAAGCTTGCAACGGCACGTTGATTATTATTTTTCATCAGCTTCAAAGGAATTTTTTCATAAGCAATATCCGAAGCATTTTTAATTTTTACGTTGAGCTTTACATTTTTGTTGAGTTGCAATATAGGCGAATCGAACCAGCAACTATCAATGTATAGGTTGTTGCTTTTTTGAGGAATTAAAGGTATTAGATAGGTTGAAACGTTGGTATCTTTTTGTATTTCTTCAAATTGGCTGATGCTTTTTTGAAAATCACTGATAATATAAGAAACTTTGTTAGTTTGTGACGAAAGATTTAAAACATCTTGTTGTCGTTTGAGTATTTCGGGTAATTTGCGTACCGATGGCGATACTTCCACTTCATCTAATAATTGCAAAAACTCTTCTTTACTAAATAAATGCTGGTGTTTGCCTTCAAAATCGTTGGTTAATAATTGAAATAAATCAGAATTTGGATAAGCAGAAACTATTTCGCGAGCTTTTATTTTGGCTAAGTCTAAGAGTTTGGCTTCGTCAGAAATGGCTTCCATGCTAAATGAATTATCTACATATATGCTTAGCACGTTTTTGCCTTTTATGGCTTTTTTATGGTGGGAAAAAGGCAAATATGGTTGAGCAAAAGCCAATACCAAGCAACTTATTGCCAATATACGCATAGCGAGTATTAATAAGTGTTTTAACCTCGAATATTTTTGGGTTTGTACTTTTAATTCTTCCAAAAAACTTACGTTGGAAAAATAGACTTTTTTAAACCTCCTGAAATTAAACAGATGAATAATAATGGGTATTCCTACAGCCAAAAGCCCCCAAAGGAAATATGAATTAACAAATTGCATTGCGAATAATTGAAACAACGTATAAAATTAGTGCTACAAAGATACGGATATTTATTGATTTGGGAGTTTTGTGATGTGTTGTTTATTTAGAGATTTGCTCTAAATAAAAATACGAATCAAAACAAATATTTTTATACTTCTTCTTTCTCAAGTTTGTCTTTTTTAGCTTTCTTTTGAGGATATGTGCCAGGTAGTATAACATCAATAAGCTTTTTTCCCCACAGCCCAAGTCGAACCCCTACAGCAAGGCATAAAAAACCTAAAATAATTGTCCACATCTTATAATCCTCAAAAGGCGCAACAAAAAAGAGTGTAAATGAGAATAACAAAATAATAATACTGGCAATTATTTTAACTCTTAATAAAGGTGTTTTTAAGGTTTTGAAACGTGTTAGCCCATCAACAATTCCTGTAAGTATTGCAATTACAAGCGTAAAAGGGAAAACTGCCACTGAAAATATTAATACACTCAATAAAATGAGTGGAAAAAAATCAGGAAAACAATTGATAAGTATTGCAAGTATAGGAATAGCAATTACTAATGCCTGAGATAGGTGTATAGCAATTGGATGGAGATCGAGGTTAAGTAAAAACAACCTGTTGAGGGATACTTTTTCTCTATAAGATTCAAAAACCTTATTAGGAAGACCGCAAGCTGGGCATACATCTCCTAATTTATCTGCTTCCATTACAAATCCGCAAGGGCGACAACGTACAAGTTCTTTCATAATAATAAATAGATTTAATGTAAATATTAATTTGCTAAAAAAGTGCAAAGAAAATAAAAAAAATGCTGTTTACCTAATGATAATTACTATTTAATATCCAACTTTAAATCTATATAAATTTGTATCAAAATTAACTTACCGAGTAGCAGCAGTTTTTTTAACAAACCACTTCTTTTTATTGCTATTTACATCAGAAGTAGATTCATTTGCATTTCGGTGTGAACGGTTAGAATTGTTTCGTTGTTGTTTAGGAGCTTTTACGGGATGATGGTCTATTAAAGGAAATGGATGGTTGCTAATTACAGGGATTTTCTTGCCGATTAGTTTTTCAATATCTCGCAAATATGCTTTTTCGTCGGCATCGCAAAAAGAATAGGCAGTACCTTTAGCGCCAGCTCTACCTGTACGACCAATACGATGGACGTAGGTTTCGGCAATGTTTGATATTTCAAAATTTATCACAAATTCCATATCATCAATATCAATGCCACGTGCAGCAATATCTGTTGCCACCAAAACCCTTGTAATTTTGTCCTTAAAATTTGCTAATGCTCGCTGACGAGCATTTTGCGATTTATTACCATGTATGGCTTCGGCACTAATTTTATTTTTTTCAAGTATTTTTACCACTTTATCGGCACCGTGTTTGGTACGTGTAAAAACCAAGGCTGTTTTAATGTCGTTATCTTTCAGTATATCAATTAACAAGGCTGTTTTGTTTTCATTATCAACAAAATATACAAATTGTTGAATAATATCTACCGGAGTAGCCGAAGGTGTAATTTCAACTTTAGAAGGTTGGTGCAAAATAGTGTTCGAGAGTTTTATAATTTCGGGAGGCATAGTTGCCGAGAAAAACAAAGATTGACGTTTGTGTGGCAATGCTGCTATAATTCTTTTTACATCATGTATAAAACCCATGTCGAGCATACAATCGGCTTCGTCCAACACAAAAATTTCGACATCACGTAATGAAATAAATCCTTGATTCATCAAATCGAGTAATCTGCCTGGAGTTGCTATCAATATATCAACACCTCTTTGCAATGTGGACGTTTGTGGGTTTTGATTGACGCCTCCATAAATAACAGTACTGCTTAATCCAGTAAAACGACCATACGTTTGTATGCTTTCGTTGATTTGAATGGCAAGTTCTCGGGTTGGGGTAATTATTAGACTTCTAATTTTTCGTTTTCTGTCGTAAGTTTTGGTAGCATGTAATAATTGTAGAATTGGAATAGCAAATGCTGCAGTTTTTCCAGTTCCTGTTTGGGCACAACCCAACAAATCTGTTCCTTGTAACACAATAGGAATGGCTTCTTTTTGAATAGGCGTAGGAATTTCATAACCTTCTTGTTTTATTGATCTAAGAATAGGTTCAATGATGTTTAATGATTGAAATGGCATAATTTTTATTAAGTAGATTTTTTAAAGAACCAAAACCTGACTATTTTTTAGGGTGGGAAATGTCCGTAAGTAAATTTTTTTGCAAAGATACGGTTTTAAATCGGATTTGTTATTATTATAAAGATTTTGGAATTGATTTTTAAAATTATGTTTTCGGTTTGGCATTATACCTATTCATAAAAACTGTTATAACGAGCCAATTGTATCAAAGTTTTTTTTACAAACATGATTTCATTCGGTATAATATTAATATTTTCCGCTCCTTATTCTACTTAGTTTAATCCTGCTAAAAAATATTTATAAAATTTAAAAGAAATTTTATAAATAGATTTTTTTTTGAGAACAGAAGATTAATTGAGGATTATATTTGCAATTTTTTTTTAAGAACTAACTATAAATGAAAAAATAAGCCTTCTAAATTCTAATTTTTTAACGAATAGCTTTATGAACTTTTAAACTTTATAACCTTTTAATACCGAAATGAAATATGTAGTAGCCCAATTCACTATCGCTCTTGGAACTAAAACATCTTTCTGATCGGTATTATACCATTTACAAAACGGACTAACTTATAAATCACTTTGGTATAACTTTAAACTCATACTTACCAATTCCTTAAACCTTTTCCCTCGTCCTTCAAAATTCTTAAACATATCATAACTGGCAGCAGCAGGAGATAAGAGGCAAATTTTACCTTTTTCTGTTTTTTTTATGGCAATTTCAACTGCATTTTCAAAACTAATAGCTTCAAAATATTGTTTGTTAGAATTTTTATATTTGCCTATTTCAGTTAGCATACGTTTGCCGGCTTTACCAATAAATATTAAATTAATAATATCAGATTTTACAAGAAATTCAGCTAATCTGGTGTAATTAATACCTCTGTCAAAACCACCCAACAACAATGTATTTACCTCTTTTAAAGCATTAACGGCAGCTATTGTTGCTTCGGGTATGGTAGAAATAGAATCATTGTAAAAATCTATGCCGTTAAAATTTCCAACAAATTCTATGCGATGTTCTAAACCTTTAAAACTTCCAATACTATCTATAATATTACTGTCAGGCACTCCGATAAGCTTGCATACATTAATAGCAGCCATAATATTTAATAAATTATGTTTACCTTTCAAACTTCTTGGCAGATTGGTATCGTAATATGCCTTACATAACTTACCATCGTTAAAATAAACAATATTATCTTTTACAAAACAACCATAATTAACCTTTTGTAACAACGAAAATTGTACAAATTTTCCTTTAAATTGTATTTCACTTAAAATTGTATTTATTTCTTCATTATCAGCATTGCAAATAAAATAATCATCAGCTTGCTGAAACTTGGCAATATTGAATTTTGCCAATTGATAATCTTTATAAGTCTGATAATGATCAAGATGCTCTTGAAATAAATTTAGTAATATAGAATAATGTGGTGCTACGCTACAATTTTCTAATTGATGCGACGACATTTCAAATACGATAAAGGTATTATTATCAATATTTGTAATCTGGTCGAAAGGTGGAAATCCCATATTACCAACCAAAATTACATTTTCGGTAAATAATTTTAAAATATGATAAATCAAACTGCTGGTAGTGCTTTTGCCTTTGGTGCCTGTAATACCAATTATCTGACGAGAAAATAATTGTAAAAACAAATTAGTTTGAGAAGTAATATTAAGCTCTTTTAATTGCCGTGCATCTATATTTTTTAATGAAATACCCGGTGTTTTTATAATTAAATCATAATCAGAAAGTGAATCCATATAAGTATCGCCCAAAATAAATGCTACATTTTCATTGGGTTGAAATGAATATTTTTCAGCAAGTTGTGCTTTATCGGCAATAAAAAACAATTGATTAGGAAAGTATTTCCTTAAAAACTGGTACGATGAACGACCTTCTTTTCCAAAACCAAGAATAAGGACTTTTTTATTGGCGATTAGATTATGTAAAAATTTTTCGTTCATAGTGAGAGTGTTAAGGTTTATAAAGTTATAAAGCAATACGTGAGGTGGTTTCTATTTTGTCATGCTGAACGAAGTGAAGCATCTCATTATATAATCATTATTGAGATTCTTCGCTATCGCTCGGAATGACAAAATTTCTCACATCGAAAAATAGGTAAAGTACTATCTTTTTCTTAGTTTTCTTACAAAATATCATATAGATAAATGATTAGGTTATTTTG